>DAITMD010000007.1:0-19250 GCA_036835345.1 Sandarakinorhabdus sp.
TGGTGAAATCGCCGTAGAGGCCAAGGGCGGTGAAGGCCGGAATCAGGAAGAACAGCCCGGCAAAATCGCTGTGGAGGCTGATATCGTGCAAATGGCTGAAAATATGGGCATTTGGCTGGCGGTGGGGTACCGCTGGCTGGCCCGGCGTGACCCGCAGGTGGCGCGGTGTGACCGCGCGGTGGCGGGGCGTGACCGCGGCGTTGGCGGTGGGGGGCGGCGGGATCGTGGCCGGGGCGCGGCCAATGGTGACCGCCGGCTGGCGCAGCGTGACGGCCGTGGTGCCGCGCGGCTGGCCTGTGGGGGCCGGCGGCTGGCCGGCGGTGTCCAGCGCGCGCCGCACCGCCGGCAGCGGCAGCAGCGCCGGCGCGGCAGCGGCGATCAGCCCGGCGGCCGCCAAGCGCGCGGCGGCGGGCGGCAGGCCGGCGCTGGCGGCCAGCGCGGCGGTGACGATGTGCGGCACGGCAGCGGCGGGAGCGGCGTGGGCGGCCATCGGTGCGTTGGCGGCGGCAGCCGTGGGCAGCGCCGGCAGCAGGCGCTCGGCGGCGGCATCCAGTTCGGCCGGCGTGAAGCGCGCCAGCCATGCCATGAGCCCGGCCCCGGCCAGCCGGGTGAGCAGCGCCGGCAGGCGCGCCGCATCGATGAGCAGGTGCCGCCGCCAGCGGGTGAGCGGCTGCGCGGCATCGGCCAGATGCGCCAGCAGCAGCGGATGCGGCGCCGTCCCGGCCAGCGCGGCGCTGACCAGCAGCAGTTCGGCCTCATCGGGATGTTCAAGATAAAGATCGCCGTCGCCCGCTTGCCCCCCCTTGCGCGCGGCGGCGCGCAGCGCGCGCAATTGTTCCACCAGCACCGCCCCGGCGCGGCCCGGCGGCGCATCGAGCGGCGCGGCCAGCGCCACGCGCCTGAGCAGCAGCAGCGCGCCATCCGGAACGCCGGTGGCGGCCGGGGTGGCGGCGGCCAGAACCGCCACCAGCCGTGACTGCAGCTGCGCGCGCTGTGCGGCCCCGGCGCGCAGCACGCGGGCGCGGGCGATGGTCAGGGCCGGCGCGGCCGGCATCAGCCGAAGCGGCCGAGCACGGAAGCCCACAGATCCGGGGCGATCACCAGATCAAGCGGCTTTTCAACCTTGAGCAAGGCGGACTCCAGAGCATCGCCCTTGGCGCGGGTCGGCTCTTCCACGGGCACCGAATCCGCGCCATCCGGGCTGGAGACGCGCAGCAGCACCGATGTGGCCTGCCGCAGGGTGGCGGTGGGTTTGGGGATATCGAACAACAGCCCATCGCCGGAGGCCCGCCAGTTGCTGAGCTTGACGCTGGTGGCCCGGATGCTGGTGGCCGTACGGACCTGCAGGCTGGCCGCCGTGATGCCCGAAAGGCCGGTGCCGCGGGCCAGGATGACCATGGTGGTCCGGCCCCCCACTGTTCGCTGTTGCAGAAACGCCTCGCGCAGATCGGGGGCGGTCGTCTTGGCCGGCGGCGTGGGTGTTGGCGTCGCGCCCGGCGTTGGAGTGGGCGTTGGTGTGGCCTTTGGTTCGGTGATGCCGGCGCGTGTTTCCAGCAGGCCAAGGCGGATGTGCAGCGAGGCACAGGCGGCGATCAGTGCGTTGAAACTGTCGGCAGTGATCAGATCGCCGGGGCGCACCGGCACCAGATCAAGATCAAGCAGCGGATTGAGGATGACAACGCCGGCAGCAGCGGACGGGGCCGCTGTGGGCGCGGGAGCAGCAGGCGGGGCGGCCGCGGGCGGGGCTGCCGTGCCGCCGCCGCTTGCCCCGCCGGCCATCGCGGCGGCCAGCATGTCGCGGATGTTGCGGCCGGTGTTGCGTTCAAAATCGGCGACATTGATCATCATCAATTCGCTGTCGGCCCGCCCCACATCGCGCAGCGGCTGGGCGGTGAGGCCCATGATGGTGCGGAATTCATCGCTGCCGGGGCTGAGGTTCAGGCCGCTGAAGAGGGTGCCGAAGGGCATGGCTGAGGTCCTTTCAAATCAGGGGATGAGGGCGAAATTGGCGAAATCCCAGTGGCCAAGGTTGAAGCGCGCTTCGCCGGCCACGGGCAGATGGCCGCTGGCGAAGATCAGGGTCTGGCTGCCCGTCACCGGGCCATCCGGCGGCCGGTGCGGGGCGATGCGATAGAGGAACAGGGCATGATCGCTGCTGGTGTCGATGGCCGGCGCAGTCAGGCTCTGGCGCAGCAGCGTTTCCACCTTGGCCGGTTCGATCCACAAGGGCCCGCGCACCGTCATGCCTTCGAACCAGGCCGGGATGGCGGCATCGCTGATCAGCGGCAGCAGGCCGGCGGCGGGCAGATGGGCGAAATGCGCCTGCGCCGGGCCGGCCAGCACGGCGCCGCTGGCCAGATGATCGTGGAACTGCGCCAGCATTGCTTCGCCCACCAGGGCGCGGCGCGGGCGCACCAGATCGGCAATCGCCACGCCGTCGCGGCGCAGGCCCAGCGGCCGGCGCACGGCGTGGTTGCAGGTGAACAGATGATCGCCGCCGGCACCCACGGCGATGATCGCCAGCGGGACTTCGGCATCTGTGAGGCCATCGGCGCGCAAAGCCTCCAGCAGATCATCGCGGCGCGGCTGGCTGCCGGGCAGGGCGGCGGCCCACGGGGTTTCCACGCCTTCGCCGAAACAGGCATAGGCGATGCGGTTCCTCAGGCGCGGATCGGCCAGCGACAGGCCGTGCAGCTGCTGGCGGATTTCCAGCAGACGGAACTGCACGCCTTCGGCCACCGCATCGATGGCGCAGCGGGCATTGGCATCGCCCATGCCCGAAACGGCAGCGCGGCCTTCATCGGCAAAGGCCGGCGCGATGGTGAGCAGCCAGATGCCGCCCGCGCCGATATAGTCGCCACTGGCCAGCGGCGCGCAGGCATCGAACAGGCAGGGGCGCAAGGCCGGGCCGGGCGCGGCGACGGTGGCCAGCGCCAGTTTGACCGGTTCGGACAGGCGCAGGATTTCGCCGCGCCGGTTGACCGCCATGCCCGCCGAAATGCTGGCCGCCGGGCGGCCGCCGGGAGCGACCTTGCCCAGATGGCTGACCATCAGGCCATCGGCCACGCCATCGCCAAGGCCCAGGCCCAGCCGCATGTCGGCCTCGCGCCGGGCCTGCTGTTCGCGGGAAAGATCGCGGCCGGTAAGCAGGCGGCCATTGAAGAAATTGACCGTGCGGATGCCATCGGTGGTGACCGGGGCTTCGAGGGGGAGATAGTCCATGGCGGCCCCCGTCACTGGCCAAGATCGCTGATGGCGAACCAGCCATCGACGCCGTCGGTAATCAGCGTTACGCCCGTGCCGATGCCCACAGTGATGGTGGCAGCCGGTGGTTGACCGGCCTGCCCGATGATGCGCTCGTTGGGGGCGGCCTGCACGCTGATGTTGCCGCGCGTGGTGGAACGGAAGGCATAGAGCCGCCCCGGCTGCGCGGTGCCGGCACGCGGCAGGCGGCACAGCAGGGTTTCCACTCGCAGGGATACGATGACATCATGGCTGTTGTTCAGCTGCAATTGGGCTGGATCGCTGCTCCTAACCACCAGGATGCGCCGCCGCCATTCGATCGGAGCATCGCGCCCCGGTGCGCCATCTGCGCCGGGCGCGCCATCTGCGCCGCGTTCGCCGGGTGCACCATCTGCGCCGCGCTCACCCTGTTCTCCGCGCTCACCCTGTTCGCCGCGCTCACCGCGCTCACCGCGTTCGCCGCGTTCGCCGGGAGCGCCGTCCCTGCCATCTGCACCGTCTCTGCCGTCTCTGCCGTCTCTCCCGGGAGCGCCATCTGCGCCGTCTCTGCCGTCCGCTCCGGCCGCGCCGTCCGCTCCGGGTTCCCCCGTCTCACCCGGCGGACCGGCTTCGCCTTCGCCGGCCGCGCCGCCTTCGGCAATCAGGCCCAGCGCCGATTGCACCAGTTGCAGCGGCGCGATCAGCGGGCGATTGCCCTGCTCCAGCGCCACATCGGCAGCGGCGCCGTTCACCGTCCAGCCGGTGCGCGGATCATCGCCGCTGTGCAGCACCGGGATGGTCAGGCTGGTCAGCAGCACGCAGTCATCATCCTGCACCGGCGCGTCTGCGAACCCCGGATTTGGATGATGGCAGTGGCGGGCGGCCAGGCGTGGGCGCACTTCGGTGATCCACACGCGCCAGACCACGCGCAGGAAATCATCGAAGCTGGTGGCATCGATGCCGGCGGGCAGCGGCGGCTGCGCCGGCGGCGTGCCGTCATCGGGGGCGATGATCGCCATCGCGGCCTGAATGCTTGCCTCCCAATCGGCAGGCGGCAGCGGCGGGGCGGGATCGGCCCCCTCCTCAACAATATCGTCAAGGCCATCGACGATGGCGTCCAGCCAGGCCTGCAGGCGGGCGATGGCATGATGTTCGTGGTGCGGCGGCGGCGCGGTGACCAGTTTCAGGCAGAAACTGTCGGTGATGCGGCTGTCTTCCATCAGGGCGCTGTCGGACCGGCAGGGCTCGCCCGGCACCGGCACCGGATGGGTGGGGCAGGCGATGTGGCACAGGATCAGGTGCGCGGTGATGTGGGTGCGCGCCATGTCGGTGGCCAGCTGGGTGGCGGCATCCTCTGTGGCCAGCCACGCCGGCAGGCTGCCGCACTGGTCCTGCCTGATGCAGACCATCTTTCCCGACGGCACGATGGCGCTGCCGGGGCCAACGCGGATACGCGCGCCGTTGCTGCCGTCGTCCTCCACCGCTACCCGCAGCCCGGTGGTGGTGCCATAGCCGATGGCTTCGCGCGTCAGCCATTCGGTGCGGCCGATCAGATAATCATGTTCGGCGACATAATCATCGACGCCCAGCACCATGCCCTTGATGAAGCGCACGCGGGCGTGGGGATCGCTGCTGCCCAGCGGCACGGCGAGCGGAGTGAATTCAGCGCAGCAGCCCATGGCGGGGATCCTTTTCTGGCTTGGGGGTCAGCATGCCAGCCGCCTCCGGTCGGGGGTTTCCGGGCCATCCGGCCCGATGAAGCTTTCCCCGGCCCAGGCGCGGCCCAAGATGGCCGGCGGCAGCAGTTCGGGGGCGCGGCTGCCCTGGCCCAGCGCGGTATCAAAGCCAAGGCGCGCCTCGCCGATGCGGTTCATGGCGAAGTAAAACCGCACATCGAAGATGGTGTGCGCCGGCTTTTCCAGATCAATAAGGCGCACCGCCAGCCGGCGCAGCGCATCCAGCGTGGCGGTATCGGTGGGATCGCCGGGGCGCACCGGCAGCAGCACCGAAAAGCGGTGGGCGTGGGCGTGGATGGGCAGCAGCGTGGCGGCATAATCGCGCCAGTCATCGCGGCCGGCGGTGGCGGTGGGCGCGGTGGGCGGCAGGCTGATCTGGCCAAAATCCGCCCAGCCGGCACCGTGCGCGGCATTCAGCGCCGAAATCCGCCGCCAGCGCGCGGCCAGAAACCGTTGCCACAAGGCGCGCTGCGGTGCGGGCAGGGCGATGAAGCTGGCCCAATCATCGGCGCGGGCGGCCGGCACATTCAGCGCCGGCAGGCCGATGCGGGCGCTGGCCGGGCGGCCGCGCTGGGCCTGATGCCGGTCCCACGCGGCGGCCTCTGCGGCCACGGCGGCGGTGGCGGCGGCCAGGCGATCGGCGATGGCGGGGGTGCGGGTGCGATAATGTTCGGTGATGCGGATCGCGGTGTCACAGGCACAGCCATCGGCATCGAACAATGTGCCCGTAAGCCGCTGGTTGAAGCCCAGCGCCAATGCCGAAGTGAGGCCGCGCATGGTGCCGCGCCAGCTGAAGAAGCGTGATGCGTGGGCGATGAAGGCGCGGCGGCGCAGCTCGTCCCACGCCGGGTCCATCGCCACGTCGAACCAGCCGGCCAGCCAGTCCAGCGCGTCGGCCGGCGCGGCGGCGGCAGACAGCAGGCGCTGGGCGTGGGTGATGCGCGTGTCGATCTGATCGGTGATGCCGTTCATGTTGGCCAGCCAGCGGCTGAGGAAATCGCCGGCTGCGGCATCTTCGCGGTAGAGTGCCGGCAGGAAACGGTCGCTCCACGACACGCGCGGATAGTGCAGGCGCAGCGCGAACAGGTGCGGGCTGGCATCGCCGTCACTGGCCAGCGACAGGCGGAGCTGGGCATAGCGGCCGGTCAGCTGCTGGCACAGCATCACCAGGCTGCCGCGCCCACTTTGTGCATCGGTGGGGGTGACGGCGGCCGGGCCGTGCGCCACCAGTTCGCTGCCCGATGGCGACAGGATCGGCGCCGGCTGTGGCCGCCAGTCGCCCAGACCCGCGGCATCATCGCCGGCGCGGGCATCCACCCGCAGGCGGGTGCCGGGCGGCAGGCAGCCATCGATGAACAGCCGGTCCCAGATGGTGCCGGGCGTGCCGGCATCGAACATCGGCGTGTCGAGCTGTGCCTGCGGGTGAAAGGCGCGGCGCGGCTGTTCGACGATGGGCGCCCACAGGATATTGCCGCTGTCGAAGAACAGGCCCTGCGGCGTGTTCACCAGCGCGCGGCCGCCGTGGGCGCGCAGCGGCAATATCTCGGCGGTGGGATCCAGCCGGGTTTCCGAAACGGCAAAGGCGATGGCCTGATTGCCGCTATTGAGGCTGGCGACGACGCGAAGATCGGACAGGCCGGCGCGCAGCCGCACCCGGCCGGCGGCTATGGCCTGCACGCCGGGCGGCACCGGGGTGCGATCGATCAGCGCCGGGGCAGCCGGATCGATCAGCAGCAGTTCGTTGCCCGACAGCAGCACCAGCCGGCCATCGGGCAGCGCCGCCATGTCGCGCGCGGCGATGCCGGGCACCAGCGCCGCCAGATCGAGCCCGGTGGGCGCTGACGGGACCGGTGGGTGCGGCGGGCCGGTTTCGGGGGCGAACAGCGGCGCGGCAGCCTCCGCCGGGCCGGGCGCGGCGGCAAAGCCGGCCCCGATGCGCCACAGGCGCTGGCGCTCAAGCAGCCACAGGCCGCCATCGGGCGCGGCGGCCAGCGCCGTAACGGCGGCGATGCCGGCGGGCAGCGCCACGCGCAGCGGTGGGCCGCCGCCGATCAGATCGAAGGCCAGCAGATCGCGGCCGGCCGCCGCCACCAACCACGCATCGCAGGTGGCGGCCAGCGCCGTGAACGGGGCCGGCGCGGGCGGCGGTGCATCGGGTGCGAACAGGCTGTCGGGCCGTTTGTGGCTGCGCGGATCGGGCCAGAAGCGTGCCGCAAGGCCATCACCGGCGGATTGCACCATCAACTGCGCCGGATCATCGCCAATCCAGTAGATATTGCCGGCAGCATCGGCGGCGGCGGCGCGGCGGGCCGCCGGGCTGAGCGGCCGGTCACCGGGGCTGAGCGCGATATCATTCAGGCGCGGCGCCAGCGACACGCTGTGGCGGTTGCTGTCCCACCCCGGTGCCGCCGGCGGCCGGGCCAGCGCCGGGCCGGCCCAGAGTTCGGCCAGCGGCTGCCCGTCGTGGGTGCAATCGCCCCAATTCGCCTGCCCCAGCAGCAGGTGATGGCGCTGATTGTCGGGGCCCCTCATCAGCAGGTCTCCGGCACGACGGGCACCGGCAGCAGCGGCGGCCCGGACGGCACTGCGCCGCTGCTGCCGCTGTCACCGCGCAGCGCCGCCACCGGCAGCTGCGGGCCGACCACCACCGAAAGGCCCAATATTTCCGGCAGTTCGATGCCAGTGATGGCGATCTCCTCCACCGCGCTGCCGCTGCTGCGCGCAAGTTCAAGCCCGGTCACCGCCTCCACGCCGGCCACCCGCGCCACTTCGGCCAGCAGCGCGCGGGCCGATACCGCCTTGCCCAGCGGCCAGCCGCGGTCATCGCGCGGCGCGGCATAGAGCATCGGTTCGGCGGCAAAGCCCAAGGATCCATTTTGGCCATCATCCGGCAGCGGCGACAGGTGGCGGGTGAGCTGCGCGCGCACGGCGGCCAGCACATCGGCGGCAGCATGGCCGGGCGCGATGTCCAGCCCCACCGAAATCCACAGGCCCTGATAATCCGCGCCGCGCAAGCAAAGTTCGGTGGTCACCAGCCGGCGCGGGTCCAGCCAGCGGCACAGCGCATCCAGAAAGGCCGCATCGCTGCGCGGCGCTGCCGGATGGCGCGCATCGGCGGCCGGGATCGCCAGCAGCGTCACCACGCCCGGCACATGGCCCAGCCCGGCGGCGTGCAGATCAGGATGCCAGCCCGGCAGCACTTCTATGCGGCCGATGCTGAGGCCGGGCGCGCGCCAGGCGATGCTGCGGAAATCCTCTGCCGTCACCAACCGGTCGCGGTGGGTGAGCAGGCGCTGCACCTGTTTTTCGCCGGCCGACACCGTCTCGCTATCGGCGCCGCCGAACGCTGCCAATGGATTGCTGGCTTCGGTCCCGCCCAGCAGCGGCCCGGCCTTGATCGCGCCTGGCCCGACATTGCCTTCAGCGCCATCGCAGTGGAGATAGTGCGCGAACAGCCGTTCATCGGCGCGCGGCCGCCGCCCGGCCAGCCCGTCGCCAAAGGTCACCACGCCGCTTTCGGGGTCCAGCCGATAGGCCTGTTGCGGCCCGGCCCACGCCGGCACGGCCTGCCCGGGTGCCGCCACTTCGGGCGCGCACGACAGAAGATCGTCCACCGCGCTCCAAAGGGTGGTCTGGCCGGCGGCATCGATGCTGGTGATGGCCACGCTGGCGGCCAGCACCGGGGCCTTGCCGAGCTGGCGCTGCTGATCCGGGCTGCCATCGCCGCTGCCCAATTGTTCGGCGCGCACTTCGCGCTGCTGCACGGCCATGGCGCAGTTGATGCCGGCCCACGCCAGCTTCAGCGCTGCCGCCGGGCTGACGCTGACCCGCACCCAGCTGATCAGCCGGGCGGCCAGCCGGGCATCGCCGATGGCCGGCGGCAGGCCGCCCACGCCGGCCTCCAGCGGTTCCAGATTGTCCCACAGTTTCAGCGCGTCGGCGCCCGGCAGGGTGATTTCGGCCACGCCGGTCTGGCGCGCCGGATCAAAGCCGAAGCGGGCGTTGACCGGTGCCCAATCGGGCGCGGGCCGCCCGCCCGAAAAGCGCAACTGGCCATCATCGGGGCGGGCGACGTGGAACTTGATCAGCTCTTCGGGCGCGCTGGCGGCGGCGCTGCCCTGTGGCAGCAGCGTGCGCGCGCCGTCGGCTGCCACCGGGGCCATGCCCAGCGTGAGGACGCGCCCGCCGATCTGGTCGCGCAGGGCCGCCCACGGATCGGCGGGATCGCCGGGCAGATCACGCTCGCGCGCGAACAGGCCGATCCAGAAGCCATTGTCGATGCTGCCGGCGGGATCGAGCGGGCCGGTGGCGGGATCGAACGGCACGCTTTCATACAGCGCCGGGGTGGTGAGCGTCTGCCCGTAGGAGGCATAGAGCAGCCGGTAATATTCGATCAGTTCCGGCGTGGGATCGGTGATGGGCCGGCGCACGAACAGCCGTGCGTCGACCGGCAGCAGATCAAGCCCGGCATCGGTGCGGAACGGCAGCGCCCCGGCGATCAGATCGGCATCACGCCCGATGCTGCGGGTGATGGCCGGGCCGCTTTTATTGGTGAACTGCACCAGCGCGCGCGCCGGCTGGGCCGGTTGCAGCGGGATACCCAGCAGGTTCAGGAAGGCGGCGCGATTGCGTTCGGGAATCTGGTTGGTGCGGAAGATCAGGCTTTCGGTGAGGAACGAGAACAGCTGCACCAGCGTGACGCCGGGATCGGCGGCGTTGAAATTCGTCCATTCCGGCGTGTGCACCGGCACCCGCGCCAGCGTTTCGTTCACCAGCGCGGCATAATCGCGATCATCAAGGATGGGCGGCGGCAAGGGCATCAGGCGGCGCTCCCCGGATTGTCTGCACTCTGGCCCAGCGGCAGCAGCAGGCTGGTCTGTTCATCGGCCCCGGTGGCCACCAGTTTCCAGGCGATGTGGGCGATGGCGGATGTGGAATCCTGCGGATCAGGCCCGACCCGAACGCTGACCAGATTGATGCGCGGCTCCCAGCGTTTCAGCGCGGTTTCGATGGCGTGGGCGATGCGGGCGTGGGTGGCCGGCGTGTTGGGCTGAAACAGGAAATTGCCCAGGCCGGCGCCAAATCCGGGCAGCATCACCCGCTCGTTCCGGTCGGTTTTCAGGATGATGGCGATGCTTTCGTGGATATTGGCCTCGCCCGCTGACCACGCCATGCGGCCATCGGCCCCCACGCGCGGCGGGAAGGACAGGCTTTTGCCCAAGAGGGCGGCGGCGCTCATGAGGATTTGCCCTTCAGTTTCGGCACCGGGAAGCAGGCGATGAACCACGGCACCCAGCGGAAGATGAAATCCAGCAGCGTCACCATGATCATCAGCAGGATCAGCGCGCACAGGGTGATGATCGGGATGGAGATGGAACAGATCATGCCGATCTCCATGCCAGTGCCGCCCTTGCAGCCGCCGCCGTCACCCACATCCAGTTCCTTGTGCAGCGGGAAGGGCAGCACGTGGCGGATGAGATCGATCAGCCCCAGCCCCTTGGCCCGCGCCACCTGCCCGCACAGCATGTCGGACATGACAAACGCCGTGCCGCGGCCGTGCTTGCGCAGGCCCGCCGGCGAGGTGTCGGACGGCAGGGTGATGGTGAGCGGCCGCACCGGCGCATCGGGATCGAAGAAGCTGCCGAGCTGAAATTGCTGGGTGGCGGCCGACAAAGTGGGCGGGTGCAGCGGGCCGCAATCTTCGTTCAGATGCACCATGCGGATGACGAAATTGCCGGGATCGCCAGCGGTCTTCACGGCCATGTCGCGCAGCTTCATGGCGTGCGGCAGCGGCGGCGCGGCTTCGGCCACCTGCGGCGTGAGCGCGCGGGCGAACAGCGCGGCGATGGCATCGAGCGCCGCCCCGGCATCGGCGGGATCGGTGATCAGCAGTTTCTCGTCCGGCGCGGCACCGGGCGGGGCGAACAGATCGGCGATTTCCGCCGCGCCGGGCAGCGGATTGGGGGCAATCTGCCACGGGCCCACCGCCGCACCGCCGCGCGACACGCCGGCCAGGGGCAAGTGAAAGCCGGGCCAGCGCTTCTGCACGGCCGGGCGCAGGGCTTCGTCGCGGGCTTCGTCGCGGGTGTAATGGGTGGTGGCGGTTTCCAGCAGCGTGGCGGCGGCCGGGGTGAGGGATTGCAGCGCCGCCAGCAGATGATCGGCCAGCGGCTTGTGCTGCGCGTTCGCCCGGCCCGGATCGCTCAGCGCGGCCCCAAGGCTGGCCCCCGGCACGGCGGCGGCCAGCCAGTTGTGGATGGCGTGTGCAGCGGTGCCCGGCGGCGGGGTGGTGCCATTGGTGATGTGCGCAGCCAACGCGGGCAGATGGGCGGCGATCCAGCGCTTGAGATCAAGGATCAGCAGCCAGCTTTGCATCTGGAAATCCAGATTGGCGGCAAAGGCCCGGCGATTGCGGGTGGTGCTGTTGTTTTCGGCATCGGCAATGTCGGCAGCGGTGCGCCGGGCGGCGGCGACCATGGCCTTCCACGGCTCGATCACGGTGAGCCTGAGATCGGTGAGGCGGCCCATCACCGATGGGCTGGGCGCTGGCGGCGGCGCAGGGTTCAATGCGGCGGCCTGCCCGGCGGCCAGGCTGATCGGCGCGGCGCTGCTCACGGAGGCGGCCAGATAGGCTTCGCGGCGGCCCACCGGCACCAGCCCGGCGTGCAACGTGCGCATCACGCCGCCCGGTTCGGCCCCGATATCAGGGTGGCGCAGCGGGAACAGCGGCAGCAATTCCTCGCCCGGGGCCAGCCCTTCGGCCACGCGCACCCAGCGCTGATCGGCGGCGATGAAGGCGTGTTCGTGGCCCGCCAGCATCCGGCGCAGCACGAAGCCAATCTTTTCATGGCTGCCGGCCAGCCGGTGTTCGGGCAGGCCGGGGATGGCGCAGGCCAGGCTGCCGGTGACCAGATAATAGCGCTGATGCGCCGGCTGCCACAGTTTCAGCGGCTGGGCTGGCGGCAGCGGCAGCGGCGCTGCGGTGCGGGCCGACAGGCGCTGCCGGCGGTTGGCGCGCAGCGCTGCGGGCAGCGGCAAGTGCGCGGCGGCATCGGCGCTGGGGTCCACAGGGCTGGGCGGATCGCGCCAGGTCTCCGGCTTTGCCACCAGATCGGCAATGCGCGCCGGATCGGTATCGGCGATGTGGATGATGCGCTCCATGAAATCATCATGGGCAAAGCGCAGCAGCTGCGGGCGCGCGGCGGTGGCACCGCGCCACAGCGGGCGGGGGCTGGCCCAGGCCAGATTATGCTCCAGCGGCTTCACCAGATGTTCCCCGCGCCGGGCGTATAGGTGGCGGCGATGCAGGTGGTGGCGATCAGCGTGTCGCACTGCACCACGCCGGAAAAGCGCGACATGCCGGCGTCCACCGTCACCATGCTGGCCGAAACCGCCACCATCGGGGCATTCACCGTCACCTTGGCCGCTGCAGTGATGGTGATGCCGGCGGCTTCCAGTTTCACACTGTTGCCGCTTGAATCCTCCACGGTGATGGTGCCCGGCCCGTCTTTCAGGGTGATTTTCTGGCCGCCGGGCGTTTCCAGGTGCAGCAGTTCCTGCCCGGCATTGTCGTCCAGCGTGATGAGGACGCCGCTGCGGCTCCTGATCTGCTTGATATTGTTCCGGGCGGTGGCGCTCTGCGGCGGGGCGTCCTGCCCGTTCCACAGCCCGCCCAGCACATAGGGCCGGCGCGGATCGCCCATTTCAAAGGCCACCAGCACTTCATCGCCGACATCCGGCAGGAACCAGCTGCCGCGATCGTTGCCGGCGAACAGGGTGGCGTGGCGCGCCCACAGATCATAAAGGCCGCCATCGGCATCCGGGCTCCACGGCAGCTTGATGCGGATGCGGCCCTGGCCCGCCGGATCCTCGATATCGGTGACGATGGCCGGCATCACGCCCAGCCAGCGCCCGCCCCAGCCCTGCTGGCTGCGGTCCAGCGGGAACTGGGCGTCTGGCGGGCTCATGCGGCGGCTCCCAATCCGGGCCGTTCACAGGCGAAATGGCTGGCCAGCCCATCGGCGGCATTGAACCGGTGGGTGACATGGGTGGCGCGATACTCGCCATCGAACAGCGGCCCCAGCCCGGTGAGCGCCAGCACCGCGCCGGGCGTGATCGCGGCGCTGGTTTCGGCAACGCCGTGGCCGGTGACAAAGCGCCGGGCCTGACGGCGGAACTGGGCTTCGGCGATGGCGCGGGCTTCCATGGCATCGCGCGGCAGGGCGTGGGCGATGGTGGCGGTGCGCGCGGCAAAGGCGCTTTCCAGTATCGCCGCGCCCGACGCATCGCCGCCCAGTTCGCTGGCGATGGCGGCGGCATCGGCGCGGTGGGTGGCAGCCTGGCGGGTGGCGGTGTCCCACCCCGATGCCACCAGCGCGCTGGCCTGACCGGCCAGATCGGCCAGCACGGAAAATTCGCGCAAGCTCCCGGCCCAGGCCAGTTCCACCCGTGCAGCGTCGCGGCGGCGCGCCACGTGCAGCGTGTCGCCCTTCACCCACACCGCGGCATCCTCGCGCTGGGCAAGGTCGTGCAGAAAGGCCAGATCGCTCTGGTTCACCTGCGCGATGGCCGGCTGGCTGGCGGCGTCCAGTTCCACTTCGGCGGTCAGGCCGTGGTCGCTGGCGATGCTGCGCGCGACATCGGCCAGCGATGTTTCGGTGAAGCTGCGGGTGCGGCGCGTCATCCTGAGATCCTGCAGCCGGTCTTCGGCCAGCACGGTGAATTTGGGCGGGCCGCCATCGGGAAACTCGCCGCCCAGTGCGGTGATGCGGCCATCGAACAAAGTTTCGCCGGCCAGCGTCACCAGCAGCGGCTTGCCGAATTCCAGCACGTCGCGGCCGAACCACTGGAACCCCGGCGTGTCGCCGCCCCAATTGCCAAAGTTCAGCTCGGCATGGGCCATCGTATCGAGGCCGTCGCTCAGCGTCATTGCCAGCAGCGCCGTTTCCAGCCGGTCCTGCCGCTGGCCGTCCACTTCGATGACCGGCCGGGCCGGGGCCATCGGCAGCGGGGTGACAGAGGCGGTGCCGGTCATCTCAGTGCGCCATCAGCCGGGCGCGGCGGGCGGCGGCGCGGGTGAGCAGGGCGGCCACGGCGGCGGCGTCTGCTGCCCGTGGCGGCGGCGCGGCGGCAGCCGGCGTCGGGCTGGCCGAAGCCGGTGCGGCCGCGGCTTCGAATTCGCGGATGACGATGGCCATCAGGGCCTCCTGAGCTTGAGGGCTGGCGCGCTGGCGCGCACGTCGATCAACTGGCCGGGCGCAAGGCGAAGCGGGTCTTCGATTCCGTTGGCGGCCGCGATGCCTTTCCAGCCGGCGCTGGCCCCCACCGACACGCCGCCCACCGAGGCCTTGGCGCTGAACCGGGCGCTGCCCCCCACACCGCCGCCACTGCGCCCTGCCATCTGCTGCAGGCTGTCGCCCGCGCGGGCCGGGGCCTTGGGCGTCTGGCCGGGGCTGGGCAGGCGGCCATCGCCGGTGAAGGCCGACACCAATATCTTCTGCTGGCCCAGCGTGAGCGTGATCTGTGCGCGCAGCGGCTTGCCGTCAGGGGAGAAAAATTCCAGATTTTCCTCCAGCCCCTCCACGATGCCGTCGAACAGGAAACTGCCCCAGGAAAAGCGCGTGGCCGGCGGCACCAGCTTCTTGGGATCATCGGCATCGGGGGCCGGCGTCATGAAATGGATGACCTCGGTGGTCAGCCGGCGCACATCGTCGAACGGGCTGTCGGTCATTGCGGTCACGTCGAACCACAGCGACAGCGCCAATTTGGTGGTGCCGGCCCCCACGAACTGGCGGCCGCTGGTGCCGGCGGCCTGATCGCCGCCTTCGGGCTGCACCAGCTCGTTGGCAAAGCTGATCTTCAGCGTTTCCGGGTTGAACTGCACGCTGATCTGCTTGCCGCCGGATTTCTCCGCGCTGAAATCGGCATCCAGCTCGATCAACTGGGCATGGGCGAGTTTTGCGGGCGCGGTCATGCGGCTTTCCCGGGTTTCAGGGTGAGCGTTTCATAGGCGATGTGCAGTTCCTCGATGGCGATGGCCGAGCTGGTGGCCGACAGGCCGGGCGCCTTCAGCTTCACCGGCAGGCAGCGCGACAGCAGGAAGCGCGCCAGCGCAGCGCCATCGGGGGAGAGCAGCACCACTTCGGCATCGGCACGCAGGAAGGGATCGGCAACGCTGTCGGTAAACCAGGTCCACAGGCCGAAATCGCTGGTCATGCCCCGCTTCAGCGTGAGGTTGGCGTAGGATATAGCGCCGGGCGAGCGGAACATCCGGGCCTGATCGGCACCGTCGCGGATGGTTTTCACATCCTGCGTCATCTCCAGCCCGTCACATTCGGCAAAGCTGCCGCCGACCAGCGGCGCCGCCTCGCCAGCGCGCATGATTTCGATGACGAAACCGAAATTCAGGAAGGGGCGCAGATCGGCCATCAATCACCCCCCAGGCTGAGCGCGCCGCCGCTGCGGGTGAGCACCACCTGCAGGAAACGCAGCGGCTGCTGCGGCGCCACCGCCACTTCGATCACCAGCTCGCCATGGTCACGCCGGCTGCCGGGGGCGGCCACCATGATGCGCCGTGTGTCGCCGCCGCCGCGCCCGGCCAGCGCGCCGCGCCGGAACAGATCGTCGGTCATCAGCGTCAGCCGGCGATCGAGCGTGCGTTCCAGCGTGTCGCCCCAGGCTTCGAACAATATCTCCTGCCCCAGCCGCAGCATCAGCCGGCGCAGCAGCATGATCAGCCGGCGGCTGGTATGAAAGCGCCAGTCCGGCTCTTCCGACAGGCTGAACAGATCGGCGGCGATGAAGCCTTTGGGCGATGGCATCAGCAGGTTGATGCCCGCCAGCGCAAACCCGTCCTGCGCGGCTGCGGGCAATGCTGGCACCAGCGCCACCGCGCCGGGCAGCGGCTGCCCGGCCTGCCCGGCCCACGCGCCGGTGCGCCGCGCCGCCTGCGCCAGCCCGCCGGCCACCGCGCCATCGGGCGGCAGCGCGTTGAGGGTTTCGGCCGCGCCATAGACGGGCCCAAAGACGGGCCATGGATGATAGAGCGAGGCGAAGCTGAGCGGGCGCGGGGCCGGGGCAAAATGGCCGCGCAGGGCGGCGGCATGGGCCACGGCTTCGGCGGCGCGCCAGCCTTGCGGCAATGACAGCAGCGCCAGCATATCGGCCGCTGCCGCCGTGCCGATCAGCGCGCGGTGGCGGGCGGCGAGCCGGGCGGCCTGCGCATCGGCGGCCACCGGATTTGCCGCTTCGTCCATTTCCCAGGCGCTCAGCGTCACCATCACGCCGGCCACGGCGCGGGCGCTCTGCCAGCCGGCCTTGGTGGCGGTGAGGCGCAGATAGAGCGGGCCGGGCTGTTCCAGATCGAGCACATGGCTGGGCGCGTGGCCATCCCACATTTTCGCGGCGTCGCGGAAATCCGGCATGGTGGCGGTTTCCAGCGTGAAGTGGCAGCCCGGCTCGCTGATGGTCCAATGCACTGCCAGCGGGCCGATCAGCTGCTGCGGTTCCAGCGCCACGATCACCGGCGCGGGCAGCTGCGGCGCGCAGCTGCCAAAGCCGTCTGCCGGCGCGTTCGGCGCCGGCGGCTCTGGCGGCAGCAGCGGCGGCGGCACTGTGGGCACCCAGCCGGGCAGCGCCAGATCGGGCGCGGCGATGATGCTGGGCTCGGCCTGTTCGCCGTCGGTGGCGCAGGCAAAGGCGGCGGCCAGCCCGAACAGCCGCTGCTCGCCAAGATCGCGCAGGCTGCGCGCGGCGGCGAGCAGATTTTCCGGCGGCGTTTGCGCCAGGCGCGGATCGAGGAACAGGCTGTCATCAAAGCGCGACAGGCCATCGCGCTGCAGCGCATCGCCGGCATCGGGCTCGGCAGCGACAAGCAGGCTCCACTCATCGGACAGGCCCGCTGTATCAACAGCGCCCGCTGGCATGTCGGGCACCAACCACGGCCGCGCCAGCACCGGCGCATCGCTGGCGGCGAACCATGTATCGTCGTCCTGCAAGGCCCACAGACTGTCCGGGCTTTGGGGCGTCAGGCCATAGGGGCCGAAGCTGTGGCGGGCCAGACCATCGTCGACGCGCAGCATGAGGCGCGGGGCGGCGCGGGTGAAATCCAGCCGGGCCGACACCATCAGATCATCGCTCCAGCTGCCGGCGCTGGCGGCTTTCAGCGCTAGCGGCAGGCCGCCGACCGTAAGGGCGGGCAGCAGGAAGCGCCGGGGGCGGGCGACATCGGGGCCGGAGGCGCTTTCGGCCATCAGTTCGGCAAGCTCGCTGCTGCGCGCCAGCCGCACCACGTGGCAGCGGGTGCCGCCAGCGGCGAAAAACTGCGCCACCGTGCCGGCCAGTGCCGCCGCGACCAGGCTGCCGTCGCGGCGCCGGGCCAGCGGCGCAGCTGTGCCGAAGATGGCGGTGAAGGCCGCGGCGCTTTCGATGATGACCGGGCGGTGCAGCGGGCCGCGCTGCGCAAAGCCGATGAACAGCGCCACGTCCATGCGCGGCGCGGTGCCGGCCGGCTGCGGGGCCACGGCCACCGCCACGCCGGGGCGCAGGGCAAAGCCGCGCCCGGCCGGGGCAGAGGCAGAAGAGGCGGCAACAAATGCCATGGCCTCATTCCATCTCCAGCCGTTCATAGGCCAGCACCATCTCCTCCATGGCGACATCGGTGCCCTTGGCATTGAGAGGCCCCATGGTGGATTTGATGATGCGCGCGCGCAGCAGCTTCCACGTCACCACTGCCTGGGTGTGATCCTCGTTCTGCAGGGTAACGGTGACGGTGCGCATGGCGTTCTGGTTGCCGTTGCGGATCTCATCCAGCCATTTGTAGAGGTTGAGGCTGCCGATGACGCCGCGTTTCAAGGTGACATCGGTGGATTTGTTCATGCCGGTGATCTTCATCACCGAATTTTCGCGGCTGTTGCCGGTGCGATATTCGGCAACCGTCACTTCCATGCCGATGCCCGACACTTCCTGAAAACCGGCGGCGGGGCCTTCGGTGTTGCCATCGCCGATATCGACGAGGAAGTTGAACTGGACATAGGGTCGATCACGAAGCGTGGCCATAAATGCCTCCCTTAGATGCGGCGGTCGGCCGTCCACTGGCCGATGCGGAAGATGACGAATTCGGCGGGACGCAAGGGCGCGAGGCCGACGAGGCAGACGAGCCGGCCGTTATCCAGATCATTCTGGCTCATGGTGGAACGGTCGCACTTCACGAAGAAGGCGCGTTCCGGCTTGTCGCCCAGCAGCGCGCCGTTCTGCCATTCATTGAGCAGGAAATCGCCGATAGTGGAGCGCACGTTGGCCCACAGCCGTTCGCCATTGGGCTCGAACACCGCCCACTGGGTGCCCTTGTCGATGCTGCGCTCCAGATAGGCGAAATAGCGGCGCAGATTGACATATTTCCATTCGGGATCGCTGCTGGCGGTGCGCGCGCCCCACAGGCGGTAGCCGCGCCCTTCAAAGAAGCGGAAGCAGTTGACGCCTTCGGGGTTCAGCACCTCCTGCTGGGCCTTGCTGATCGCCTTTTCAAAGCCGATGGCGAGGCGCACTGTCTCGTTGGCCGGGGCCTTCCACACCGCGCGGTCCACATCGTTCCTCGCATAGATGCCGGCGACGAAGCCCGAGGGCGGGTAGATATTCTCCACGCCGGTCGTCGGATCCATGATGCGGACCCAGGGATAATAGAAGGCGGCGTGGCTGGAATCGAACTGCGCCTTCCACGCCCGCACATCGGCGATGCTGTGGCCGGCCACGCTGTCCAGCACGGCGATGCAATATTTCATGCGTTCGGCGTGGCCGATCAGCGCCAGCGTGACCGCCTGCGCGTCGCTGCCGCCCACCACTGTGCTGCCGGGCGCGGCGATGATGGAAATATCCTCCTGCGCCTCCAGCGCGCGCAGGCCCCAGCGTTCGTTGGTATCCGGATC
Source organism: Sandarakinorhabdus sp. (assembly GCA_036835345.1). GTDB lineage: Bacteria > Pseudomonadota > Alphaproteobacteria > Sphingomonadales > Sphingomonadaceae > Sandarakinorhabdus. The sequence goes on from DAITMD010000007.1 coordinate 18,881, forward strand.
CTCGCCGCCAGCATATGCCGCTGCATTCGGCCGGTCCCCGTCGCTGCCGCCCGACAGCATCCAGGTCGCTTCCAGCAGCAGCGGATCGAACGGCGTGATGGGATCGCCGGCGGCGGTGAGGCCCAGCATGCGGTTTCGCGTCATGCGGCCGGGGCTGGGCGCGCCGGCAATCCAGCTGCGCGCGAATTCGATGCCGGGCAGACCGTTCGGGTTGGCGGCCACGGCGGCAGCAGCAGAGGCGGCGGCAGCGGCGACGGCCTGTGCTGCGGCCTGTGCGGCAAGGGCGGCGGCGGCGGCATCCTGCGCCGCGGTGAGCGCCGCTTCGGCGGGTGCGGCGGCGGCGATGGCGGCATCCAGCGCCAGCTCAGCG
>DAITMD010000008.1:0-16169 GCA_036835345.1 Sandarakinorhabdus sp.
GATGACTATCTGGTGCAGGCCCGCGCCGCCTGCACCCTGCCGGTGATCCGCAAGGATTTCATCGTCGATCCATATCAGGTGATCGAAGCCCGCGCGCTGGGCGCCGATGCGATTCTGCTGATCATGGCGGCGCTTTCGGACGCGCAGGCCGCCGAACTGGAATCCGTGGCCGAAGCGTATGGCATGGACGTGCTGATCGAAGTGCATGACGCTGCCGAGCGCGACCGGGCGCTGGCGCTGAACACGCCGCTGCTGGGCATCAACAATCGCAATCTCAAGACACTGGCGGTCAGCCTTCAGACCAGTTTTGAACTGGCTGACACACAGGACAAGACGCTGGTCGCCGAATCCGGCCTGTCGTCGCATGACCATCTGGCGGCGCTGGCCGGCGTGGGCATCCGCACCTTCCTGGTCGGCGAAAGCCTGATGCGCCACGCCGATGTGACCGCCGCCACCCGCACCCTGCTGGGGCTGGCGGCATGAGCCGGCTGACGCATCTGGATGAAAGCGGCGCCGCGCGGATGGTGGACATCAGCGCCAAACCGGCCACCCGCCGCGAAGCCGTGGCCGAAGGCTTCATCCACATCGCCGCCGATGCCCTGCAAGCCATCGCCGCACAGGCAGTGAAGAAGGGCGATGTGCTGGCCACGGCGCGCATCGCCGGCATCATGGCCGCCAAACGCACGGCCGATCTGATCCCGCTGTGCCACCCGCTGCCGATCGATGCCGTCACGCTGGATCTAGCCATCGAGACCGGCGGCATCCGCGCCACCGCCACTGTGGCCACCACCCATGGCACCGGGGTGGAGATGGAGGCGCTGACCGCCGTCACCGCTGCATTGCTGACCGTTTACGACATGGCCAAGGCGCTGGACCGGGCGATGCGCATCGATGGCGTGCGCCTGCTGAAGAAATCCGGCGGGCGATCAGGGGATTTTCACGCGGAATGACCGCGTTGCTGCCCTTTGCGGCAGCGCTGGACCGGCTGCTGGCCGGCGTGGAGCCCCTGCCCGCACAGACTGTGCCGCTTGGCGACTGCGCCGGCCGGGTGCTGGCTGATCCGCTTGTTGCCCGCCTCACCCAGCCACCGTTCGCCGCCGCCGCGATGGACGGATATGCCGTCCGCTGGGCCGATTTGCACGGCCAGTGGCGCCTGGTGGGGGAAAGCGCAGCGGGCCACGGCTGGGGTGGCACACTTGGCCAGGGCCAGGCCGTGCGCATCTTCACCGGCGCGCCGCTGCCGGCCGGCGCCGACACGATCGTGGTGCAGGAAGAAGTTGCCCACAGCGGCGAGACAGCCCGGTTGACCGGCGAAGGCCCGCGCGGGCCGGGCGCGCATATCCGGCCGGCCGGGCAGGATTTTGCCGCCGGAGACCTGCTGCTGGCGGCGGGCACACGCTTGGCACCGCCGCATCTGGGGCTGGCGGCAGCGGCCGGGCACGGGGCGCTGCCATTGGTGCGCCGGCCCAGGGTGACGATGATTGCCACCGGCGATGAACTGGTGCCGCCGGGCGTGGTGCCGGGGCCGGAGCAGATCGTCTCCGCCAACCCGGCGATGCTGGCGGCACTGCTGCGCTGGGCCGGGGCGGAGGTGGAGGATCCCGGCCTGGTTCCCGACGATCCTGCGGCGCTGGCAACGGCGATCACTGCCAGCCAGGCCGATCTGATCCTGACCATCGGCGGCGCTTCGGTTGGGGATCATGATCTGGTGGTGCCGGTGCTGAAATCGCTGGGGGCTGAGCTGGATTTCTGGAAGATTGCCTTGCGGCCCGGAAAGCCGCTGCTGGCCGGGCGGCTCAGTGGCCGGCGCGTGCTGGGCCTGCCGGGCAATCCGGTATCGGCATATGTGACGGCGCTGCTGTTCGCAGTGCCGCTGCTGGCCCGGATGGGCGGGCGAGATCACGCGCTGCCCATCGTGCGCCTGCCCTTGGCCACGCCGCTGCCAGCGAACGGGGTGCGCCGCGACCATCTGCGCGCGCGGCGCACGCCAGCTGGCGCCGAGGCACTCAGCCGGCAGGATTCGGCCCTGCTGTCGCTGCTGGCAGCAGCCGATCTGCTGATCATCCGCGAGGCCCATGCGCCGCCGGCAGCGGCAGGCGACATGGTGGAGTGCATCGCGCTTGACATGTTCCATTCTGTTTTCTAGATGTTCCTCCCATGTTCCAATTTGGGAGGCGTGGATGCTCACCAGAAAACAGCAGGAATTGCTCATCTTCATCGATGAGCGGCTGAAATCGGACGGCGTGTCGCCTTCCTTCGAGGAAATGAAGGAAGCGCTGAACCTGAAATCCAAATCGGGTGTGCACCGGCTGATCAATGCGCTGGAAGAACGCGCCTTCATCCGCCGCCTGCCCAACCGCGCCCGCGCGCTGGAAGTGCTGCGCCTGCCCGAAGCACTGAAGCCGGGCCTGACCCTGGTATCAAGCCGGCCCGGGCCGCGCCCGGTCGCGCAGGCCATGCTGGCCGCCAACGACACCGTGATCGTGCCCCTGCATGGCCGCATTGCTGCCGGCTTGCCGGTGGAGGCGCTGGAAAGTGACCGGTCGCTGTCGGTGCCGTCGGCCTTGCTTGGGCCGGGCGATCATTATGCGCTGGAAGTGTCCGGCGATTCGATGATCGAGGCGGGTATACACGATGGCGATTATGCCCTGATCCGCCGCTGCGATGACGCACGCGATGGCGATATCGTTGTGGCGCTGATCGACGATGCCGAAGCCACGTTGAAATATCTGCGCCGGGACCGCGGCATGGTGCGGCTCGATCCGGCCAACAGCAGCCACCAGCCGCAACATTATCGGCCGGAACAGGTGCGGATACAGGGCAAGCTGGCCGGGTTGCTGCGCCGTTACCATTGATCGGGGCGGTCAATCCGGCAAGGCCAACCTGTACACGCGCGAGGCGGTGCCGCTGAACAGCGCGGTCTTTTCCTCCTCGCTGGCACCTGCGGCCAGCAGTTTGAACGCGTTCCACAGCGCGGCGTAATCGCAGGTGCCGCGGTCCACAGGAAAGTTACTTTCGAACATGCAGCGATCGGCGCCATAGGCAGCGATGGCGGTTTCCATCCACGGCCGCCACTCTGCTGCCAACATAGCGGCAGTGGCCGGCGGATCGGCCAGGAAGCCGGCAAAACCGCCAAACGGCATCGCCAGCCCGCCCAGCTTCATCACCACATTCGGGCAGGCCGCCAGCGCGCGGATATTCTGCGCCCACCCGGCAAAATCGGCATCGCGCCGCCCGGCGTAGGACGCGGTGCCCAGCGGCGTCGCCAGATGATCGCAGACGATGGCGAGCTGCGGCAACGCATGGGCCAGTTCCACCAGTTCAGGCAGTTGCGGCGCCAGCAGCCAGACATCATAGCTGAGGCCGCGCGCCGCCACTTCGGCCAGCCCGGCCCGGAAATTCGGCTGGGCCAGCAGCCCGGGCGGCGCGCGCTGCAACATGCCCAGCACGGCCGGATCGGCATCATGGGCGACCGAATGGCGGATGCCGCGCAGCCGGGCTGGCGCAGCGGCCAGATGCGCGTCCAGAACCGGTCCAACCGCCGGGCCTGCGGCAAGATCAGCGTGGGCCACGATGCCGGCGCACAATCGCGCTGGCCCGTAAAGGCCACTGGCTGCCATCGCGGCAACGCCGTTCACGAATTCGGTTTCGCCCACCGGCCGCAGCGCTGCCGGGCCATCGGCGCGATAGAAGGCGCCGCATTCAACGAACACGCTGGCCACGATATTGTGGCCACCGCCGGTATCGGCCAGCAGCGCATCGAGCAGATAATGCGGCGACAGATCAATGGCCCGCACGAAATCATGCGCCTGCGCATCACCGGGCGGCACCCGCCGCCGATCCCACAGATGGTGGTGCGGATCCACGATCGGGCGCTCAGGATCGAGGATCATCGGCTGTTCGGTCATGTCTGGCTTCCTCCTTCCGGGCGCGGCCTGCGCCGCGCCGCCTTGACCGGCTGCCACGGCCGGTCCCCCACCATATCACGCGCTGTCACCACTACCGGGCCTTGCAACTGTATCGCCACCGATCCGGTCTGCGCCAGCGCCTCTGCATCCAGTTTCAGCCAGCGCGGCCGGCACCAATCGGGCAGCCGCCGGTCGGACACGATGATATCGGCGGCCCGGCAGGCCGGTTCAAAGCTGGGGCGCGGCACATATTGCCGGCTGGTGGTGGCCAGCAATCGCCAGTGCCGCCCGCTGCGCACCACATCGGCCACGCAGCTATCGGCCGTGCAGCGCGCATCTGGCAGCGTGCCCAGCCACAGCGCCGCCGCTGGATCGCTGCCCACGCTTTCGGCCCAGTTGCCCAGCACATAATTCCCCACCCGCTGCCGGCTGTGCGCCAGCCGGCCATCGGGCAGGCGCAGCGCCACATGCCGGCCATCGCCGCTGACCAGCACATCGGGCAGCGGCGCCGCCTGCACCAGCCCCAGCGCCGCCAGCACCGGCACCACCCCGCCCCAGCGCACCCGCGTGCGCCACAGCGCCAGCCACAATCCGCCGGCAATGCCCAGCGCAAAGGCCGATGCCGGGATGGCCGCGCTGGTCCGCACCGCGCCGGGCAGGGATGCGGTGAAATCCGCCAGGCCGATCAGCCATTGCATGGCCCAGCCCGCGAGCGGCCAGAACCATGCCAGCCCCAGCCCTTCCGCCAGCAGCGCCAGCAGCAGCGCCGGCATCACCACAAAGCTGGTCCACGGGATGGCCAGCAGATTGGCGGCGATGCCGTAAAATCCGCCGCGCCCGAAATGATAGAGGCCAATGCCCGACAGCACGAGTTCCGCGACCACCCCGCTGGCCAGCAGCGATGCCGCCCCGCGCAGCAGCCGCTGCCACCACCCGTCATCCTCGCGCACCGCCGTCAGCCAGCGGCCCAGCCGGCTTTCATAGAGCGCCACAATCGCGGTGACGGCGGCAAAGCTCAGCTGAAAACTGGCACCCAGAAGGGCTTCGGGCCGCCAGACCAAGATGGCCACCGCCGCTGCCGCCAGCAGCCTGAGCGACAGGGCCTGCCGGCCCAGCATCATGCCCAGCACCACGATGCTGGCACCGATTGCCGATCGCACCGTGGGGATCTGCGCACCGGCCAGCAGCGTGTAGGCAATGCCGGCCACCGCGCCCAGCCCCAGCGCCAGCGTGGGCAAAGGCACACGCAGTGCCAGCCACGGCCACAGCGCCAGCAGGCTGCGCGCCAGCAGCGCCGTGCCGGCCACCACCACAGCAATATGCACGCCCGAGATCGACAGCAGGTGCGCCAGCCCGGCATCGCGCATCGCCTGCGCCGTGACCGGCGGGATCGCCCCCTGCTGGCCGGTGACGAAGGCGGCAGAAACCGCCCCGGCCTCGCCTGGCACGCGGGCGGTGATCATGGCCTGCAGGGCGGCGCGGCGCTGTTCCAGCCACAAGGCCGGCCCCGGCGGCGGCAGCGCCAGTATCTGCACCGGCCCCAGCGCCACGCCGGTGCCGCCGATCCCATCGAACCACAGCCGCCGCGCCAGATCCAGCCCGCCCGGCACCGCCGCACCCGATGGCGGTGACAGCAGCGCGCGCAGGCGCACATCCGCCCCCACCGGCACCCTTGGCGCATCGCCGCGCAGGGTGATCCGCACCCGCTTGATGGCTTCGGGCAGCGGCGCTGTGGGCGTGCCGGCAATCAGCAGCCGCTGCCCGCCAAACGCCTGCGGCTGCACGGCGATCACCGTGCCGGTCACCACGGTGAACTGCCGCTGCGACAGGATGGCGTGACCACCCCGCGCGACGCGCAGTTCAGCCGCGCCCATGCCCGCCAATGCCATCAGCGCCAGCCCCGCCGACCAGCGCCAGCCGGCCAGGCCCGCCCCGGCACACACCGCCGCCAGCGCCAGCGCCGCCGCCATGCGCCACCATGCCCACGGCAGCGCAAACCACAGCGCAATGCCGGCCGCCAGCGCCACCGGCAGCCACAGCGGCAGCCGGTCCCGCTCGGCCGTGAACCAATCGCTCCAGGCTGTGCCCAGCCGGGCGCGGCCGGTTTGTATGAGCGCGATGCTTCTGCTAACCACCCGTCAAAATTCCGCCTGCCCTTCCTGGCAAGACCCCGACCACAGCAGCATTGGATGAAACGCGCATGAGCGCAACAAGCAGTCAGTCTGGCAGCGCTATTTCTGGCAAGGTTGTCACCCGTTTCGCCCCGTCGCCCACCGGCTTCCTGCACATCGGCGGCGCCCGCACTGCGCTGTTCAACTGGCTGTTTGCCCGCCATCACGGCGGTGAATTCCGCCTGCGGATCGAGGATACCGATCGCGCCCGTTCCACCGAGCCGGCGATCGCCGCCATATTGGATGGCATGTCGTGGCTGAGCCTGATCCACGATGGCGAGATCGTCTATCAGTTCAGCCGCGCCGCCCGGCATGCCGAAGTGGCGCATCAGCTGCTGGCCAGCGGCCACGCCTATCGCTGCTATGCCACGCCAGAGGAATTGGCCGCCCTGCGCGAGGAACAGCGCGCCGCGAAGCTGCCGATGCGGTACGACGGGCGCTGGCGTGATCGCACCGATCATCCTGGCGATCTGCCCCATGTCATTCGCCTGAAAGCGCCGCGGGAAGGCGCGGTAACCATCGAAGACCGCGTGCAGGGCCCGGTGACGGTGAACAATGCCGAGCTGGATGATTTCGTGCTGCTGCGATCCGATGGCACGCCCACCTATATGCTGGCCGTGGTGGTGGACGATCACGACATGGGCGTCACCCACGTCATCCGCGGCGATGATCACCTGAACAATGCCTTCCGCCAGCTGGCGCTGATCCGCGCGCTGAACTGGCCGGAGCCGATCTATGCCCATATCCCGCTGATCCACGGCAGCGACGGGGCCAAACTTTCAAAGCGGCACGGCGCGCTGGGCGTGGACGCCTATCGCGACGAATTGGGCATGCTGCCGGAAGCGGTGGAAAATTATCTGCTGCGGCTGGGCTGGGGCCACGGCGATGACGAGATCATCAGTCGCGAACAGGCGGTGGCGTGGTTTGAACTGGACGGCGTCGGCCGATCGCCGTCGCGCTTTGACATGAAGAAGCTGGAAAATCTGAACGGGCTGTATCTGCGCGCGGCGGACGATGCCCGGCTGACGGCGCTGATCGCCCCAAGGGTTGCGGGTGCGCTGGGGCGGGAACTGCTGCCGGCCGATCATGATCTGCTGCAACGCACCATGCCGGAGCTCAAGAAGCGCGCCAACAACATCAATGATTTGGCTGCGGGATCGCTTTTCTATCTTCGCACCCGCCCAATCCCCATGGACGAAGCCGCCGCCAAGCTGCTAGCCTCTTCGGCGCCGGGGCTGCTTGACGGCATCCGGGCACGATTCGCCGTTCAGACCGACTGGACGGCCGCCGCGCTGGAAGACACCGCGCGCGCGATTGCGGAACGCGAAGGGGTCAAGCTTGGCCAGATCGCCCAGCCGCTGCGCGCTGCTGTAACCGGCGCTGCACAGTCACCCGGATTGTTCGAGGTGATGCACGTGCTGGGCCGGGATGAAGTGCTGGGGCGGATTGATGACGCCCTGGCGGGTTGAAGAAGGGAAAAACGGATGACAAGCGCCAACTTCAGCATCGACGGCAAGCCGATCGATTATCCGGTGCTGACCGGCAGTGTCGGCCCGGACGTGATCGACATTCGCAAATTCTATGCCAACACTGGCCGCTTCACCTACGATCCCGGCTTCACCAGCACGGCCAGCTGCGAATCGCGCATCACCTATATCGATGGCGATGAAGGGGTGCTTCTCTATCGCGGTTATCCGATCGAGCAGCTGGCCGAACAGTCGAGCTTTCTGGAGGTGGCGCATCTGCTGCTGAACGGCGATCTGCCCAATGCGGCAGAGAACGAGGAGTTCACGCGCAACATCACCCGCCACACGATGATCCATGAACAGCTGGCGACCTTTTACCGGGGTTTCCGCCGCGATGCCCACCCGATGGCGATCATGTGCGGGATTGTTGGCGCGATGGCGGCCTTCTATCACGATTCCACCGACATCCATGATCCCAAGCAGCGGGTGATCGCTTCGCACCGGATCATCGCCAAGATGCCGACGCTGGCGGCGATGGCGTATAAATATTCGATCGGTCAGCCCTTCCTCTATCCCGACAACAGCCTGTCGTTCGCCGGCAATTTCCTGCGCATGACCTTTGGCGTGCCGGCCGAGCCCTATGTGATCGACCCCATCGTGGAAGATGCGATGGAAAAGCTGCTGATCCTGCAGGCCGATCATGAACAGAACGCCTCCACCTCCACGGTGCGTCTGGCCGGTTCGTCGGGCGCGAATCCCTTTGCCTGTATTTCGGCTGGCATTGCCTGCCTGTGGGGCCCGGCGCACGGCGGCGCCAACGAGGCGGCGCTGAACATGCTGCGCGAAATCGGCCGGCCGGAGCGGATTCCGGAGTTCATCGCCCGCGCCAAGAACAAGGATGATCCGTTCCGCCTGATGGGCTTTGGCCACCGGGTGTACAAAAATTATGATCCGCGCGCCAAGGTGATGGCCAAGGTGGCCAAGAACGTGCTGGATCGGATGGGCATCGACGATCCGATCTTCGATGTGGCCCGCGAACTTGAACAGATCGCCCTCAATGATCCCTATTTCATCGACAAGAAACTATATCCCAATGTGGACTTTTATTCCGGCGTCGTGATGTCGGCGATCGGCTTCCCCACGTCGATGTTCACTGTGCTGTTCGCCATTTCGCGTGCGGTGGGCTGGATCGCCCAGTGGACGGAAATGATGGAGGATCCGGAGCAGAAGATCGGTCGCCCGCGCCAGCTTTATACCGGCCATCCGCACCGCGATTATGTGCCGATGGCGAAGCGCGGCTGAACCATCCCCAGATATTTCGTTAGCAAAACGGCAACAAATGGGGCCGCTGGCTTGAACGGCGGCCCCTTTCCTGTTCTGTAAGATTCTCATGGGAGATCCCTTCACGCCTCTTCCGCCCCGGCGTTGGCCCTGGGTTGTCGCAATCGTCGGCAGCCTGCTGTGGGTGGCCGCTGTGGTGGCGGCCTGGGCCGGGGTGACCGGCAAGCTGGATATTGCTGCGGATACTGCCGGGTTGCTGGCGGCCCTGGCCATATTGGCCGCGCCGCTGGCGGTGATCATTCTGGCGGTGATCCAGATGCGCGATGCCGGCGCGGTTGCCGCCGCCCGCGCCGCCATTGCCGATACCCGCACCCAGCACGCTGCCGAATGGCTTGAGCATAGTTCGGAGGCCATCGCCCGGCTGGAAGGCCAGTTGGCGGCGGCGACGGCGCGCATGGCCGATCTGGAAGCGCCGGTGACAGACCACACGGCTGCCATCGCCCGCGTGGCCAGCACCCTTGATGCCGGCAGCAGCCGGCTGGCCGAAACGGTGGCGGCGGCAGTGTCGGCCGGCAGCGATGTGGCGGGCGTGGTGCCGGCGGCCAATGAGCAGGCGCTGGCACTGCTTGATCTGCTGTCCAGGGCCGACAATCAACTGCGCGCGCAGCTGGCCGAGACCGAAACACTGCTGGCCAGCCTGTACACCCGCGCCAGCGAGGCCGAGGCCGAGGCCCGCGCCGCCGCCCACAGCAGCCGCGCCGAAATCAACGAGTTGACGCTGGCCAGCCAGGCCAGCCTGAAAGCGGTGAGCGACGCGGCCGCACAGGCCCGTGATGTGGTGGCCGGGCCCTTGGGCGCGCTGCAGGGCGAGGTGGACACGGCGTTTCAACGCACCGGCACCGCAGTGGACACCACCCGCGATGCCATCCACGCGCAGACCAGCGCGCTCTTGGCCAGCGTTGAACAGGCCCGCACCACCCTCTCCCACATCGGCGGCGAAGCGGCGCTGGCACTGGAAGAGCGGCTGGCGGCATTGCAGGCCGTGGCGCAGCGGATCGGCAGCGATATCGAAACCACCAGCCGCAGCACGCAGGAACTGGTGGACGATCTGGGCGGGCGCGTCGAGGATCTGGCGCAGCGGCTGGGCAAGGCCATGGCCGACAATGAAAATGCCCTGGCCGGTCTGGATGCCCGCATCGACGAGACCAGCGCCAGTGCGACCGCCCTCACCCAGCCGCTGGGCAATGCCGAAGCCGCCTTGGCCACCGTGCAGGAGCAGCTGGCGGCGATGGTGCGCGAGGCCGAAGGTGCCATGGCCCTGCTGGAGGAGCAATTGCCGGCCGGGGCATCGCTGGTTACCAGCCTGGAGGAGCGGCTGACCGCGCTGCAGGCCGGTGCAGCATCGCTGGCCGAGCCGCTGGTGGCCAGCACCGGCACCATCGACGATGCCAGCGAGCGGCTGAGCGCCGCGCGCACCGCGCTGGATGCCAGCACCAGCGGCCTGTCCGAAGCCATTGGCAGCGCGCTGGAACAGATGCGCGAGCTGGAAGACGGCACCGGCCGCATCGGCCTGACGGCATCGGGCGAACTGGTGGAAACCTTTGGCCGGGTGCGCCAGATTGCCGATGCCGCCGCTGGCGCCATGCGCAGCGCGCTGGCCGGCGTGATCGCCGAAGCCGAGGACGCGCTGGAACGCGCCGCCATCGATCGCACCGAAGTGGCCTTTGCCACGCCGATCCGCAGCCGCATCGATGAACTTCTGACGGCGCAGAGCCGCGCCGGGGCCGCCGCGCAGGCCGCTGCCGAACGGGTGACACAGCGCCTGCTGGCCCTGACGCGCACCATCGCCGAAGTGGAAACCCATGTCGACGCCGTGGAAACCCGCGCCGAAATGCGGGCCAGGAACGCGCTTGGCCGCCGAGCCAATGCCCTCATCGACAGCCTGCAATCCAGCGCGGTGGACATGGCGCAGCTGCTTGATTTCGACATCGATGACCGGTCGTGGAACGATTATGCCGCCGGTGACCGCAGCGCCATCGCCCGCCGCCTGGCCAGCGGGCTGGACCATGGTGCGGGGCGGCTGTTCCTGCGCCATTACACCCACGATCAGGATTTCCGCACCGAGGCCAGCCGCTTCCTGACCGATTTCGAAGCGATGGTGACGGAAATCGTGCCCGAACGCGGCGGCGAGGCGCTGGGCGCCACCTTGCTGTCGTCCACGCTGGGCAAGCTTTATCTGGCGCTGGGCCAGGCGGCCGGTCGGTTCAACTGATCGCGTTTGGCTTTGTGGGTTATTGGGGGCGCTCCGGCGCATAGGGGCCGTGGGTGCGCCAGAACGGCACATCGTCGATCTCCACCCAGCCAAAAGCATAGTTGGCGGCGAACACCCCGAACAGCAGCGCCGAAATCAGCGTGGTCCACGCCAGCTTTTTCAGCAGCATCGGGTTGACCGGCGCCGATGATGCCTGCCCCGGCACCGGCGCGCTGCCATCTTCATCGGCGGTCTTCACACCGAACGGCAGCACGGCGAACAGGGTGATCGTCCAGAACAGCAGATAGATGGCCAGCGCCGATTGCGGCTTCATGGCGCTGGCTTCATGATTGGCGCCTCACAGGCGGGTCACCTGCACATCGGTCACCGGCTTTTTCCCGGTCCATTCGCGCGCCACGCGGCGCACCGCCACACGCACCGCTTCGGCAAATTGTGCGCCGCGTTTGGCATCGCCTTTTGCCGCCGCAGCCTCGGCAGCTTCGGCGCAGGCGGCCAGAAACTCGGCCTTGTCTTCCTCCACCGGCACGCCGTGCGCGCTCACCACCGGGGTGGCGGCGGGCATGCCGTTCCTGCCGATCACGATGCTCACCGCGATGATGCCGTTGTGCGCCAGCCGCCGGCGTTCAACCAGCGTGGCACCGTCGCTTGGCAGGATGATTTCGCCGTCCAGCACCAGCCGCCCGGCCTTTTCATGGCTCAGCAGTCTGGGTCCATCGGGGGCCAGCCGGATGGCGCTGCCGTTCACCGGCACCATCGCGTGGGGCACGCCGCACTCGCGCGCCAGTGCGGCATGGGCTTCCATGTGGCGGCGCTCGCCGTGCACGGGGATGGCGATCTGCGGCCGGATCCATTCATACATGGCTTCCAGTTCCGGCTGACCGGGGTGGCCCGACACATGCACATGCGCCTGTTTTTCGGTGACCACATCGATGCCGCGCGCCGCGAGCGCATTTTGCACGCGCGCGATGGGCAGTTCGTTGCCGGGGATCTGCTTGGAGGAATAGACAACCAGATCGCCCCGATCCAGCTTCAGCGCCGGGTGGTTGCCCTCGGCAATGCGCGACAGCGCCGCCAGCGGCTCCCCCTGCGCGCCGGTACACAGGATCAGCACCTTGCCCGGCGGCAGGCTCATCGCCGTGTCCCAATCGATGGGCGCCGGAAAATCCTTCAGATAGCCGTTGGCCTGCGCCACCTTGACGATGCGGTCCATCGAACGGCCGGCCAGCACCAGTTCGCGGCCCACCGCTTTCGCCACCTGCCCCAGCGTGGCGAGCCGGGCGGCGTTGCTGGCGAAGGTGGTCACCAGCACACGGCCTTGTTTGCGCGCCTTGATCAGCCGCATCAGCCCGTCCTTCACGTCGCCTTCGCTGCCCGAGGCTTCGGTGTTGAACACGTTGGTGCTGTCCCCCACCAGCGCCAGCACGCCTTCATCGCCAATGCGGGTCAATTCCTCGGCAGTTACCGGCGTGCCCATCATCGGCGCATCGTCCAGCTTCCAGTCGCCGGTGTGGAACACCCGGCCATGCGGCGTATCGATGATCAGCGCATTGCCTTCGGGAATGGAGTGCGCCAGCGCCACATAGCGGATGCTGAACGGGCCAAGCTGCACCGTGCCGCCCATCGGCACGATCTTGAGCTTCACCTCTTGGCTGAGGCCCTCTTCTTCCAGTTTCTTGGCGATCAGGCCGGCGGTGAACGGCGTGGCATAAAGCGGTACCTTCAGATCGGCGGCCAGATAGGGGATGGCGCCGATATGATCCTCGTGACCATGGGTCAGCACGATGGCGAGCAGATCCTTGGCTCGCGCCTCGATGAAGGCCAGATCGGGCAGCACAACATCCACGCCGGGATAGCGCGGATCGGCAAAGGTCATGCCCAGATCGACCATGATCCACTTGCCGTTGGCGCCATAAAGATTGACGTTCATGCCAATCTCGCCAGAGCCGCCAAGCGGCAGAAAAATCAACTCGTCACCGGGGGTCATGCAGACTTCTTTTCGTTCAATTGGTGGAGGCGGATCAGGCCGCGAATGGTGAGATCACCGTCAACATGGGCTATGGCAGCGGTGTGGCGCTGGAACAAGGTGGCAAGTCCGCCTGTGGCAATGACGGTCACCGGCGGGGCCATTTCGGCGGACAGGCGCGCCACCAGCCCTTCGATCAGGCCGACATAACCCCAGAACAGCCCCGATTGCATGGCGTGCACCGTGCCCTTGCCGATGGCGCCCTGCCCTTCAGGCGGCGGTTCCACTGCAATGCGGGGCAGCTTGGCGGCGGCTTCGTACAGCGCGTCCAGCGACAGGTTGATGCCCGGCGCGATGGCGCCGCCCTGATAGGCGCCATCGGCGGACACCACATCGAAGGTGGTGGCCGTACCGAAATCGACGATGATCAGGTTGCCCGGCCACTGCGCGTGAGCGGCCACCGCATTGACCAGCCGGTCCGCCCCCACCTCGGCCGGGTTGGGCAGTGCGATGGTGAGGCCCATGTCGATCTGGCCGATGGCGACGATGGCAGGCTCCACCTGGAAATATTTGCGGCACAGGCGCTGCAGGTTGAACAGCGTCTGCGGCACCACCGTGGAGATGATCGCGGCATCAACCGTGCCCATCGCCACACCTTCCAGCGCCATCAGCTGATGCAGCCACACGGCATATTCATCCGCCGTGCGCTGCCCATCGGTGGAAATCCGCCAGCGGTGGACGATGGCATCGCCGGTGCAAAGGGCAAACACGATGTTGGTGTTGCCGACATCGATGGCGAGCAGCATCAGACAGCCTCCCTCACAGCGCGAACACCTCTCCGGCATGGATCGCACGCACGCGGCCATCGTCAAGCTGCAGCAGCAGAGCGCCATCTTCGGCAAGGCCTTCAAACACGCCGTCCTCGGTGCAATCGCCCAGCCGGGCGGTGATGCGGCTGCCCAGCCCGGCCGCCCGCGCCAGCCAGGCGGCGCGGATCGGGGCAAAGCCTTCGGCCTGCCACGCCGCGCGCCGCACTGCCATGGCAGGCATCAGCGCATCCAGCAGCCGGTGCGGTGTCGGCACCGGCAGGCCGGCTGAGGCCAGGCTGGTGGCCGGGCGTTCGGTGCCGTCCGGGTGATCGGCAAGGTTGACGCCGATGCCGATCACCAGCGCTTCACCCTGCCGTTCCAGCAGGATGCCGCTGCATTTCACCCCGTCCAGCAGCACATCATTGGGCCATTTAAGCGCAAAACGCGCTGCCTGCCCGGTGCAGGCGGCCAGGGCATCGTGCAGCGCCAGCGCCGCCACGAAGCTGAGTTGCTGCACCTCGCCGCTGGCCTTCACCAGCACGCTGCCCATGAAATTTCCGGTCCCGTCGCTCCACGCCCGGCCACGCCGGCCGCGCCCGGCGGTCTGCCGAGCGGCAATCACCCAATGATTGTCGGGCAATTGATCGGCACCGGCGAGCAGCCAGTCGTTGGTGGAACCAACCTCGTCCAGCTGGGTGACGGTGAGCGCGCTCAAGCCGGGAACAGCGCCGCCGCCGCCGCGCCGGTCGCCGCCGCCAGCGGCGTGAGCGCCAGCATGCCGATCGGCGAGCAGAACAGCGCCGCGCCGGCAATCATCGCGCCATTCACCGCGCTGCCTTCGCTGGCCAGCACCAGCGCCGGCTCATCGAAATACATGATCTTGATCAGGCGTAGATAATAATAGGCCGCCACCACCGACGCGATGAAACCGATGATGGCAAGCGGCACCAGCCCGGCAGCAATCGCCGCCTGAAACACCGCGAACTTGGGCCAGAAGCCCAGCAGCGGCGGGATGCCGGCCAGGCTGAACATGAACACCGCCATGGCCAGCGCCAGCCTGGGCTGCGTCTTGGACAGGCCGGCAAGATCGGCCATCGCCTCAACCGGCGCGCCATCCGGGCGGCGCAGTTGCAGCACCACCAGGAAGCTGCCCAGCGTCATGGCGACATAGACGGCCACATAGAACAGCAGCGCCGAAATGCCGGCCGGCGTGCCGGGGGCCAGGCCAACCAGCGCAAAGCCGATATTGGCGATGGAACTATAGGCCAGCAGCCGCTTGATATTGGTTTGCGCCACGGCTGCCACCGCGCCCAGCACCATCGAAGCGATGGCGATGAAGATGATGATCTGCTGCCAATCGGCCGCTGCGTTGCCGGGGAAGGCCACCACCAGCACCCGCGCCATCAGGCCGATGGCCGCCACCTTGGGCGCGGCCGAGAAGAACGCCGCCACCGGCGTGGGTGCGCCTTCATAGACATCGGGCGTCCACATGTGGAACGGCACCGCCGACACCTTGAAGGCCAGGCCGGACAGGATGAACACGATGCCGAACAACAGGCCGAGCGAGCGTTCCTGCTGGCCGCCCACCACGCCGGCAATCACATCAAGCTGGGTTGATCCGGCAAATCCGTAAACAAGCGTCACGCCGTACAGCAGGATGCCCGATGCCAGCGCGCCCAGCACGAAATATTTCAGACCCGCCTCTGCCGAACGATCATCCTGCCGGTGAAAGGCCGCCAGCACATAGGAGGGCAGCGCCGCCAGTTCGAGGCCGACATACAGCGTGAGCAGATCATTGGCCGAGACCATGATGGTCAGCCCCAGCGTGGCCAGCAGCAGCAGCACCGGATATTCGAACCGCCCGGTGCCGGAGCTTTTCAGCCACGGCAGCGCCAGCAACACCGATGCAGCGGCAGCGGCCAGGATGATGACCTTCAGGAAGGCCGCAAAACCATCGGCCACATACAGGCCATCGAAGGCGACCGTGGCGACATTCGGCGCATCCAGCAGCGTGAAGCCAGCCAGCGCCAGGATCGAGACTGCGAACAGGCTGGTGGTATCCAGCGCCTTGCCCTGACGGCTGAAGGTGCCCAGCATCAGCGCCGCAAGGCTGCCCAGCGTGAGCACGGTTTCCGGGCCGGCAATGGCGATGGAGGTGAAGATCGGGTGCATCAGTGCGCTTCCGCCGCGTTGGCCGGGGCGCTGAGCGCCGGCAGGGCCAATGCCTTGTCGAGCGGCGATAGCGTCATGTCGGTGGGCACCGTGGCCAGTTGCCGGCCTTCAAGCCGGGCCACCACTT
>DAITMD010000008.1:16269-18552 GCA_036835345.1 Sandarakinorhabdus sp.
GTCATGTCGGTGGGCACCGTGGCCAGTTGCCGGCCTTCAAGCCGGGCCACCACTTCGGCGACAGCGGGCTTCATCGGCTGCTGGAAGCTTTTGGGGTAGATGCCCATCCACAGCGTGGCCAGCACGATTGGCGCCAGGATGGCAATCTCGCGCGGGGACAGATCGGGCATCGCCCTGGTGTCCTCCCCGGCGGCCTTGCCATAGGCGACGCGGGCATAGAGCCACAGCATATAGGCAGCGCCCAGGATGATGCCGGTGGTGAGCACGAACGTGGCCCAGGTGCTGGTTTGATAAAGGCCGATCAGCACGAGGAATTCCGCGACAAAGCCCGACGTGGCCGGCAGACCGACACTGGCCATGGTAAAGAACAGCAGCACCAGCGCATATTTGGGCATGGTATCGGCCAGCCCGCCGTAACGGGCAATCTCGCGCGTGTGCAGCCGATCATAGATCACGCCCACGCACAGGAACAGCGCGCCTGACACCAGGCCGTGGCTGAGCATCATCACCATCGCGCCTTCGATGCCCTGCGTGTTGAGTGCGAACAGCCCGCCGGTGACGAACGCCATGTGCGCGACCGACGAATAGGCGATCAGCTTCTTCATGTCCTGCTGCACAAGGGCGACGAGGCTGGTGTAGACCACCGCCACCATCGACAGGCCGAACACCAGCCAGATCAGCTGCGCCGAGGCATCGGGGAACATCGGCAGCGAAAAGCGGATGAAGCCATAGCCGCCCAGTTTCAGCAGCACCCCGGCCAGGATCACCGAACCGGCGGTGGGGGCCTCCACGTGGGCATCGGGCAGCCAGGTGTGCACCGGCCACATCGGCATCTTCACGGCAAAGCTGGCGAAGAAGGCCAGGAACAGCCAGAATTGCGCGTCTTCGGCGAAATCCTGCCGGCTGAGCACGCCGATGTCCGACGAACCGGCCTCACCCACCATCCACAGCATCGCCACCAGCATCAACACCGATCCAAGCAGCGTGTAGAGGAAGAATTTGTAGGAGGCGTATATGCGGCGCGCCCCGCCCCAGATGCCGATGATCAGGAACATCGGGATCAGGCCGGCTTCGAAGAACAAATAGAACAGGAAGATATCGCGCGAGGCAAAGGTGCCGACCATCAGCGCTTCCATGATCAGGAAGGCCGCCATGTAATCCGGCACCCGCCGCGTCACGCTCTGCCAGCTGGCCAGGATGCACAGCGGCATCAGGAACACGCTGAGCATGATCAGCATCAGGGCGATGCCATCGATGCCCAGCGACCAGCTGAGGAAGGGCGCGAACAGCGGCAGATTTTCGGCGAACTGGAAGGCGGCGGTGGATTGATCGAAGGCCGCCCACAGCCACACGCCCAGCGCAAATTCCACCAGCGTCGCCGCCAATGCCGCCACCCGGGCGCGGCCGGCACGCTCCGCCTCGCCGCCGGGCAGGGTGATAACCACCAGCGCCGCCACCACCGGCAACAGGATCATGATCGACAGGATCGGCATCAGCGGCCCATCATCCACGCGGCAGAGGCTGCCAGCCCGATCAGCATGACCAGCGCATAGCTGTAGACATAGCCCGACTGGAAGCGCCGGGCGATGCCGGCCCCCATCACCACCAGATCGGCCGCGCCATCAGGGCCAAAACGGTCGATCGTTTTCTGATCACCGCGCGTCCAGAAGAAGCGGCCAACCCACAGCGCGGGTTTCACGAACAGCGCGTGATACAGCTCGTCGAAATACCATTTGTGGGCGAGGAAATCATACAGGCCCGGCACCTCGCGCCGCCACCAGGCCGGAATGGTGGGCTTGTTCAGATAGACGTGCCATGCCAGCCCAAGCCCGGCGAAGAAGGCCGCAGCCGGAGCATAGACCACCCACGGCGGCACTTCGTGCATGGCGTGCATCAGTTCGGCATCGAACGCCAGGCTGCCGCGCCAGAAGGCGGCGCCGGTTTCGGCCTCCACAAAGGCGCCGTGCCAGATCAGGCCGGCGAACAGCGCGCCCGCGCCCAGCACGAACAGCGGGATCAGCATGGATTTGGGGCTTTCGTGCGGGTGATATCCGGCGGTCGGATCGCCCTCATGCGGGTGCGCGCCATGGTCGTGCGCAGCGTGCTGGATATGCTCGCTGCCGGCCCAGCGCGGGGCGCCGAAGAAGGTGAGGAACACCAGTCGCCACGAATAGAAACTGGTCAGCAGCGCCACCAGCGCGCCGACGAAAAAGGCGAACTGGCCGTGGGCGGTGCCGCTGGCAAAGGCGGCTTCCAGGATGGCGTCCTTGGAATAATAGCCGG
>DAITMD010000009.1:0-18394 GCA_036835345.1 Sandarakinorhabdus sp.
CATCCCCCGCCATAGCATCCTGAACGATCAAAACCGGCCTCCCCGCCTGTTTCCCTGGCTCTCCGCATAGCGAAAGCGCGGGGAGTTGCAACGGCCAGCCGCGGCGGGCAAGCCTGTCCATTATGCGATATGATGCGATCATCATCGGCGGCGGCCACAACGGATTGGCCTGTGCCTTCTATCTCGCCCGCGCCGGCCTGAAGGTGCATATCTGCGAAGCACGCGATGTGGTGGGCGGGGCCTGCGTGACCGAGGAATTTGCACCAGGGTTCCGCAATTCCACCGCCAGCTACACGGTTTCGCTGCTGCAGGCCAAGGTGATGGCCGACATGAACCTGGCCGGGCACGGGCTGCGCATCGTGCAACGACCGCTGAACAATTTCCTGCCGCTGGACGGCAACTATCTGAAGATCGGTGCCGGACAGACACAGGCCGAGGTCGCCCGCTTTTCTTCAAGAGATGCCGCCGCCCTGCCCGAATATGAAGCCAGGCTGGAGCGATTGGCCGACCAGATGCGGCGGCTGGCGCTGAAGGTCCCGCCGGGGCGCGGTCTCGGCGGACTGGCGGCGCTTGCGGCACAGGGATGGCCGCTGACCGGGCTCAGCACCGAAGAACAGCGCGACTTGCTTGCCCTGTTCACCCGCTCGGCCCGGGAAGTGCTGAACGGCTGGTTCGAGAGCGATCCGATCAAGGCCGTGTTCGGCTTTGACTCCATTGTTGGCCATTATGCCAGCCCGGACACGCCGGGCAGCGCCTATGTGCTGCTGCATCATGTGTTCGGGGAATCGGGCGGCGTGAAAGGCGCGTGGGGCCATGCCATCGGCGGTATGGGCAGCATCACGCAGGCGATGGCCAGTGCGTGCGCAGGGGCCGGCGTGTCGATCGGGCTGGAACAGCGGGTGGCCCGTCTGAACGTGGCCGGCAGCCGCGCAGTGGGCGTAACACTGGATAGCGGCAAGACCCTTGAAGCGCCGATCGTGGCCAGCAATGCCGGCCCGGCGCTGCTGTTCCGCACGCTGGTGGAGCGCAGCGATCTGCCTGCCGATTTCGCGTGCGCCATGGATGGCTATGCCGCCGGATCGGGCACGTTCCGGATGAATGTCGCGCTGTCCGAACTGCCCGATTTTTCGGTGCTGCCCGGCGCCGGGCCGCACCACGGTGCCGGCATCATCATGGCCCCATCGCTGGACTATATGGACCGCGCCTTTTCAGATGCAAAAGCGCATGGCTGGTCGCGTCAGCCGATCGTGGAAATGCTGATCCCGTCAATATTGGACGACACGCTGGCCCCGCCCGGCACGCATGTCGCCAGCCTGTTCTGTCAACAGTTCGCGCCGGAACTTCCAAATGGCCAGAGCTGGGATGACGCCCGCGAAACCGTGGCCGATCTTATCATCGATACGGTGAGCGCCCATGCACCCAATTTCAAGGCCAGTATCCTGGCCCGGCAGATCCACTCCCCGCTCGATCTGGAGCGCAAGTTCGGGCTTGTTGGCGGCGACATTTTCCATGGCCGCATGAGCCTTGATCAATTGTGGGCAGCGCGTCCGGTGCTGGGGCATGGCGATCACCGCATGCCCATCGCCGGCCTGTATCTGTGCGGCAGCGGCGCTCATCCCGGCGGCGGCGTGACCGGCGCGCCCGGCCACAATGCGGCGCGCGCCATCCTGTCAGACCGGCGCCTGCGCCGCATGTAGCCGGCGCAGCCTGCACAAATGCGCTGCAAGCGACTAAGCTGCAGCCATGCCGAATCTGCACCCAGCCATCGCCCGTGTGACCGACCGCATCATTGAACGCAGCCGTGATGGCCGACACCGCTATCTGGAGTTGGTCGCCGCACAGCGCGATGCCGGCCTCAATCGCTCGGCGCTGTCCTGTTCCAATCTGGCTCATGGCTTTGCCGCCGCACTGGAAGACAAGGGCGCGATCAAGACCGGCGCTGGCGTGAATATCGGCATCGTCACGGCCTATAACGATATGCTCTCGGCGCATCAGCCTTATGGCCAGTATCCGCCGCAGTTGAAGCTGTTTGCCCGCGAGGCTGGCGCAACGGCGCAGGTGGCTGGCGGTGTGCCGGCGATGTGCGATGGCGTTACCCAGGGCCAGGTGGGGATGGAATTGTCACTGTTCAGTCGTGACACGATTGCCATGGGCACCGCTGTTGCCCTTTCGCACGGCATGTTCGAAGCGGCGGCGCTGCTGGGCATCTGCGACAAGATCGTGCCGGGCCTGCTGATCGGCGCGCTGCGCTTTGGGCATCTGCCGATGCTGTTCGTGCCGGCCGGACCCATGCGCTCTGGCCTGCCCAACACGGAAAAGCAGCGCGTCCGGCAACTGGCCGCCGAGGGCAAGGCCAGCCGGGCCGAACTGCTGGAAGCGGAAAGCGCCAGCTATCACAGCCCAGGCACCTGCACATTCTACGGCACCGCCAACAGCAATCAGATGATGATGGAGGTGATGGGCCTGCATGTGCCGGGCGCGGCGTTCGTCAATCCGGGCACGCCGCTGCGCACCGCACTGAGCCGCACCGCCATGCACCGGCTGGCGGCGCTGGGCGGTACCAGGGAACGCCTGCTGGGGCATTGTGTGGACGAACGCGCCGTAGTGAATGCCATGGTCGGCCTGCTGGCAACCGGCGGATCGACCAACCACGCCATCCACTTGCCCGCCATTGCACGTTCGGCCGGCATCAGGATCGACTGGCTGGATTTCGACGAATTGTCCGCCGCTGTGCCGCTGATTGCACGGGTCTATCCCGGCGGAGCAGCGGATGTGAACCAGTTCCACGCCGCGGGCGGCATGGCCTTTGCCGTCCGCACCCTGCTGGATGCCGGCCTGCTGCATGGCGATATCCTCACCGCGGGCGGTGAAAGCCTGATGGATTATGCCCGCGAACCGGCTGTGAGCGCCGACACGCTGTCGTGGCACGATGTGCCGGACAGCCGCGACGAGGCCATCCTGCGGCCCGCTGGCAATCCGTTCCGGCCTGATGGCGGCATGCGATTGGTCACTGGCTCTTTCGGCCGTGCCATCTTCAAGACCAGCGCCGTTGACGAGACACGCTGGACGGTTGAAGCGCCGGCGCGGGTGTTCGAAAGCCAGGAGGCAGTGCTGGCGGCGTTCAAGGCGGGCGAGCTTGACCGCGATGTGGTGGTGGTGGTGCGCGGCCAAGGGCCCATGGCCAACGGCATGCCGGAACTGCACAAGCTCACGCCGGCGCTGGGCGTGCTGCAAGACCGCGGGCACAAGGTGGCGCTGGTGACCGATGGGCGCATGTCAGGCGCATCCGGCAAGGTGCCTGCCGCCATTCATGTGGTGCCCGAAGCGATGGCAGGCGGGCCGATTTCCCGCGTGCGCGACGGCGACATCATCCACCTGTGCGCCCGCGACGGCCGGCTTGACGTGATGGTGGAACCGGCCGAACTGGCAGCACGGACGGCAGCGTTGGTGCCTGCTTCAACCGCTGGAACCGCCACGGAATTGTTCGCGCTGTTCCGCAGCCATAGTGACGATGCGGAAGCCGGCGCTTCGGCCATGCTGCGGGCGGGCGGTCTTTAGGAACGAGAACGGCCGGAGCGTTGCCGCCCCGGCCGTTATGCACGTTGGAAAGCCCTTACTTGGCCTGCGCCAGATAGGCTGTCATGCGCTTGGTCGCCAGCGGCGACAGTTTCACGGCCTTGGCGGCAGCCAGGTTGGCCGACGGGCCATTGCCGGCCTGCACCACGGCAACCATGCCCATGGAGAAGTGCGGCAGGCACTTGATGCCATAGATGCCGGGTTTGCCAATCTTCAGCACCAAATCCTTGCCCATGGCGCCTTTCTGCTCGGCTTCGCCAGCCGGCAGCATGCCGGGGATGGTCTGGGCGTTGTGGCCCGGGTTGGTGGCGACGAACTTCACCGTGTCACCGGGAGCCGCCTTGATGAAGGCCGGTTCGAACACCATGGCGCCTTCGGCACCCTTGTTCAGCATCTTTACGGTGATTTCCTTGGCGGCGGCCGGAGCAGCGATCACCAGGGCAGCAGCAACAAAACCCAGAAGCTTCATCTTCATTCCTCCTTGCAGCCCTGCGATGGCAGGTGCCGATATCGATGCCGCGCTTTGCCTGTGAACAGACCGGTCGCATGACGGCGGCTCTCTACGCGTCAGCGCCCGATCGCTCAAGATGGGACCTTGCGACTTATCGTCCAAAGCGCCCAGCCTGCCTGCCATCCGGATGCAGCATGGCAGCTTTCGCAAGTCTGAACGATCACAGGCTGGCAATCAGGCCGACGGCGGGATCGATCCGGCCGCGCACCAGATCGGCCCAGGCATCGGCCACCTGGTGGCGGCCTGAGACATGCTCGATCTTCAGCCAGCCCAGCGTGCCGGCAAAGCGCCGCCAGGCAGCGGCCAACCGCGCTTCAAAACCGGCTGCGCCCCATTCGGCGACCCGGCCCTGTGCCACGGTTGGCGCAAAGAATAATTCGGCTGCCGGGCCAGGCAGTTGGCTGTTGTTTCCAGCCTGCCAATGGGTGTCACCCACGATATGGCTTTCGCGCAGCCGCGCGCCCAGGCGGGTGTGAACATCCAGCCGCACGTCACCATTACCGGAAAAATCGATGAAGGCGATGGCATCGCCGCTCACCTGAGCAACATCACCATAGCCAAGTACCTGATCATAATAGCCTGTTGCTTCGCAGAACGCCTGGTTGGCCGGCGACGTAAGCCCCACCACACGCTGCCGGCACTTCGCCGCCAGCGCCACGCCAAGCGCCGTCTTGGACGATGCCGACGACAGCAGCAGCGTATCGACCGGCCTGGTCGCCATGAGGGCATCGATGAGGAAGCTGGTGGCATAGAGGGGTCTGAACAGGCATTGCAGCGCCTCGTCGCCCCAGTCGGTGGTGGCGGTGTTGTAGCGATTGTAAAATGGGGGTAGCGCGGCGCGGTGGGCGGCGCCATCGGTGAAGCCGCCGCGGCCGGCGGCGGTTGGCGTGACCAGCGCCTGCGAGGCCATCGGCCAATAGCCGAAATGGCGGCTGCCGGCGGGCAGTTCCTCGCCGCCGCCTGCCTCTGCCCGGCCAAAGCCCCAGACCGGCACGATTCCAAGCCCTTCCGGGGCCGGCCAGAAGTGCCAATAGCCAAAATCCTCGCCATGTACGGCGTAAGTGACGTTGTTGGCGGTAAGCGCGAACTGCTCCACCACAAACTGCACCTGCCCCGGCCCCGGTCCCGCTGCATCGGGCAGCGCCATCGTGGCCGCCAGTTCCGCCTTGTTCACCGCCAGCACCGTCATGATCCGCCCCTCACAGCCCTGCAAACAGCTTCTTGCGCGGCCCCAGATAGCCGAACAGATAGGCCGCCACCTTGCGCATCTGAATCTCTTCCGATCCTTCGGTGATGCGATAGCGGCGATGGTGGCGATAGATATGCTCAAACGGCTTGTGCCGGCTATAGCCAATGCCGCCATGCACCTGCATCGCCCGGTCCGCCGCTTCGCACACCAGCCGGTTGGCCCAATAGTTACACATTGAAATCTTGTCGGAAAGTTGTTGTTCGATGGCTTCATGGGCCATGTTGTCCATGTCCCACGCCGTCTTGTAGATCAGCAGGCGCAGCATCTCGCACTGGGTGGCCAGTTCCACCAGCGGGAACTGGATTGCCTGGTTTTTCGACAGCGCCTCGCCGAACGGCTTGCGCTGCCGTGCATATTTCACGCTCTCTTCCACGCAGAAGGTGGCAGCCCCCAGTGACGATGCCGCCTGCCGGATGCGGTTCTGGTGCACGAAGCTCTGCGCCAGCGCCAGGCCGCCATCGATCGGGCCGAGCAGCGTGGTTTCAGGCACCCACACATCGGTAAAGCTCACCCGCGGGTGATCGGTGGGCATGTTGAACGTCCACAGATATTCCTCGATTTTCAGGCCCTTGGTATCGGTTGGCACCAGGAAGCAGCTGATGCCGCGCGCCGCCCCATCGGCGCCCGACGTCCGGGCAAAGGTGGCACAGTGGGTGGCGACATGCATGCCGGTGGTCCACATCTTCTCGCCATTGATGCGCCATCCGGCCACCCCGTCGCGCACTTCGGGCACGGCGCGGGTTTCCATGTGGGTGGCGTCCGAGCCGTGGTGCGGTTCGGTCAGGCCGAAGGCGGTGATGCGTTTACGGGCAAAGCCGCCCAGGATGAACTCTTCCTGCTGGGCCGGGGTGCCAAAGGTTTCGAACATGGCCACAAACGGGAAATTGCCGACGATACTATGTTCGTTCTGCAGATCATTGTGCAATCCCAGGCCCTTGGCGGCAAAGCGATCGCGGATCACCGCCATCCACAAATTGCTGCCATCCTGCCCGCCGTATGTCTTCGGCGCCGAAAACCGCCAGTGCCCGGCCTTGTCGGCCCGCATCGTCGCCTCGCGCAGCAGCAGTTCCCATTCGCGCCGCGGCAGGCCGCCATGATCGAAATCGGTGCGCGCCCATTCACGCCGGTGATCGAAGAAGCGGATATTGTCGTCGGCCTGTTCAAGCGGCTTGATCTCGGCCTCGATAAAGGCGTCCAGCGTCGCCAGATAGGCGTCCAGATCGGCGGGAATTGTAAAATCCACATTCAGTCCCTTCCATTGGCTGGCCGCAGTGTGGGCCGGTTGCGGCACCAGCAAAACTGTTCGATTGGGGGAGGATTGGCCCCAGGGCGCGGCTGCGCGGTTGCCGCGCGGTGGCAAACGGTTACCCCGCCGTGCCATGCGGTGACCCCGCGCCGGCAGTGCGTGACCCCCGCCCTCTTGGCAAGCGCCGCCAACCTGCGCAGCATGGGCTGAACGGGCACATTCAGCGGGAACGGCAATGGATCGCAGGCAATTGATGGCCAGCTTCGCGGGCAGTGCGCTGTGGGCCGGCTGGGCCGCACGCGCCGCCGCGCATGAGCGCGATGCCGACATGATCATCCACAACGCCCGGCTGATCACCATGGACGATGCCCGGCCATCTGCCAGCGCCATGGCGATCAAGGCCGGGCGCATCATGGCGGTGGGCGGCGATGATGTGCGCGCGCTGGCCGGCAAGGCCACGCGCATGGCCGATCTGAAGGGTGCCTGCGTGGTGCCGGGCTTCATCGATTGCCACAATCACCCGATTGGCGAGGTGCTGTTGTATGAAGTGCTGGTGGGCAACCCTTTCGAGGTGGAGTTTGTCACCATCCAGTCCATCATCGACAAGCTGAAGACGAAGGCCGCGAGCACGCCGCCCGGTTTCTGGATCGACGGCTATTTTCACGACGACACCAAGCTGAAGGATGGCCGGCAGCTGAGCGTGGACGATCTGGACAAGGTGAGCGCCGTGCACCCGGTGATGGTGCGCCACCGCGGCGGCCACACGGTGTTCGTCAACAGCCACGCCCTGAAGATTGCCGGCATCACGCGCGATACGCCCAACCCGATGGGCGGCACGTTCGACCGGCTGCCGGATGGCCGCCTGTCCGGCCGGGTGACCGACAATGCCATCGATGTGCTGCGCAAACATGGCCAGCGCCCGGTGCTGGACGCCGCCGAACAGGCACGGCGCGCCCGCGCCGGCATGGCGCACATCAGCGCCGCGTTCAGCCGCTATGGCCTGACCAGCGTGCATCACCAGGGCGGCGATCTGGCCGCCATTCAGGATGTGCGCGCCGCCGGGCAGTTGACCCACCGGGTGAGTTACGAGGCGCGCGGCGCGTTCCTGGACCAGATGGTGGCTTCGGGCCTGAAGACCGGCTTCGGCGATGACTGGATCCGGCTGGGCGCCACCGCCGAGCATCTGGCCGACGGCAGTTTTTCCGAACGCACCATGGCGATGTCCACGCCCTATGCCGGGCGCACGCCGGCTTATTTTGGCAATATCACCGAACCGCAGGACGTGCTGAACGCGTGGGTGGAAACGATGGTGCGCGCCGGCATCCAGCCCAACATCCACGCCAATGGCGATGTGGCCATCGGCATGGCGCTGACCGCCTTTGAACGCGCGCTGGCCAAAGTGCCGGTGCAGGATCTGCGCCCCAAGATCACCCACTGCACGCTGGTGAACGATGGCCTGCTGAAACGCATGGCGGCGCTGGGCGCGGTGCCGGCGCCGTTCACCAGCTATGCCTATTACAACAGCGACAAGTTCGGATTCTATGGCGAGGACAAGATGAAGAATGCCATGGCCTTCCGCAGTTTTCTGGACGCCGGCATCAAGGTGTGCGCCGGCAGCGATTTCTTCCCCGGCCCGTTCGCGCCGCTGATGGGGATCCAAGGCATGGTGACGCGCACCGGCTGGAACGGCGAGACCTGGGGCGCCAACCAGAAGGTGAGCGCGGCCGAGGCAATCCGCATCAACACGGCTCACGGCGCCTGGGCCGCGAAGGAAGAAGCCATCAAGGGCAGCCTGACCGCCGGCAAATTGGCCGATTATGTCGTCCTGGCCGACGATCCCACCGCCATCCCGGCGGCGCGCATCAAGGATATCGCCATCGTGGAAACCGTGGTGGATGGGCGCAGCCAATATCGCGCCTGAGATGGACGGCCTGATCATCCGCGCCGCCCTGGCCAGCGAAGTGCCGGCGCTGGAAACGCTGATCGCTGCATCGGCGCGCATCCTGAGCCAGGGCTATTATACCGAGGCCGAGACCGAGGCAGCCATCGCCCATGTGTTCGGCGTGGACAGCGAACTGGTGGCCGATGGCACCTATCTGGTGGTGACGGATGCCGATGGCGGCCTTTTGGGCTGCGGCGGCTGGAGCCGGCGGGCGACCCTGTTTGGCAGCGACCGTTATGCGGCACGCGAATCCGGCTTGCTCGATCCGGCGCGCGACGCCGCCAAGATTCGCGCCTTCTTCGTCGCCCCGCACGCGGCGCGCCGCGGGGTGGGCGCGGCACTGCTGAAGTCCTGCGAAGATGCGGCGGCTGCCGCCGGTTTCACCCGCAGCGAATTGATGGCCACCCTGCCCGGCCTGCCCTTTTACGCGGCGCATGGATATGTGGAATCCGCGCCGATCACGGTGGATTGCGGCGGCGTGGCGGTGGGCTTCGTGCCGATGAGCAAGCAATTTTTGGCGCATTGAAGGCGGTTTCGACACGCAAACTGTTGCGCCAGAGCCACGCCCGGCACCTGTAACATTACAGCAACAGGCCTGACGACAATTTCGGGGGTGCGCAAATGGCGTATGTTGTGCAGCATCAAACAGTCGCTTGAAGGCACCCGCCAATGGCCGTGAACGGATCATCCTGCGCGATGGTCCGCAATCGGGCGGCGGCGGGCGTTGCCATATTGCGGGCAACGTGAGGCGGTCTGGCCTGTGGCCGGGCGGTGTTTGCGAGGCCCGCCACCGGGCCGGATGCAGGCAGGTGCGCTGGGGGGTGCACGCGGCCGGCAGACGATCGGGCGGCGAAATTTATATACCCAGGGGATTGATAAGATGCGAAATTTCAAGATGGCTCGCGCGGGCGAGTTCAAGCTGGCAACCTCTTTGATGGCGCTGGCGCTGGCCAGCGTGGCCACTCCGGCGATGGCCGCAGAGGCAGCGGAAGATCAGCCCGCGGCCGCGGCCGCGGACGAGAAGGAAGACAGCCAGATCATCGTGACCGGTACACGCCGGACCGACCGCACCGTGCTGGAAAGCGCCGTGCCGGTGGACGTGTTCACCTCCGATGACTTCAAGGCGCAGCCGGCGCCGCAGCTGCAGACCATCCTGCAGACGCTGGTGCCTTCGTTCAACCAGCAGCGCAACCTTTTGGGCGATGCCTCGGCCTTCGTGCGTCCGCCCACCCTGCGCGGCCTTCCGGCTGACCAGATTCTGGTGCTGATCAACGGCAAGCGCATGCACCGCTCCGCGCTGGTGCAGGTGGCGGGCGGTGCCCTCAACGCCGGTGCCCAGGGTGCTGACCTGTCGCAGATCTCCTCGCCTGCCGTGGGCCGCGTGGAAGTGCTGCGCGATGGCGCGGCGGCGCAATATGGTTCGGATGCCATCGCCGGCGTGATCAACATCGGCTTGCGCCGCGACACCGGCCTTGAGCTGACCGCGCGTTACGGCCAATCCTATCGCGGCGACGGCCAGGACACGCAGATCAGCGCCTTTTATGGCACCAAGCTGGGCGATGACGGCGGCTTCGTGAACGTTACCGGCGAATTCATCGATCAGAACGTGTTCGACCGTTCGGTGACCCGCCCGGCCATCGCGCCGCTGGCTGCGCTGGGCATCACCCCCGATCAGCCCACCGGCAACCGGCTGGGCGGCCCGGAAAACCGCGCCTACCGCGCCACCATCAATACCGAAATTCCGGCCGGTGACGTGACCTTCTATGCCTTTGCCAACTATGGCTGGCAGCGGCAGGGCAATGATTTCAACTATCGTGCGCCGGTCACCACCACGCACGATCCGATCGCCGGCCGCCCCGGCACCACGACAACTTCGCGCGCGATCCCGCCGGTGTTCCTTGACCGGATCGGTTTCGACGATCAGGGCCGGCCGCAGTGGGATGTGAACGGCGCGACGTTCAATCTGTTCAACGACAGCCGTTTCCCCACCTTTGGCAATGGCTTCATACCCTTCTTCGAAGCCACCAACGAAGATATCGGCATCGTCGGCGGTTTCAAGGGTGCGGAATTCGGCATCAATTATGATGTGTCGATGATGTATGGCACCAACCAGATCCGCTATTTCATGAGCGATACGGTCAATGCCTCGCTGGGCCCGGCGACTCCGACCAGCTTCTACATGGGCAAGTTCGTGCAGAGGGAGTTCAACTTCAACGCGGACTTCAACACCACGGCCGAAATCGGCTTTGCCAAGCCGCTGTTCATCGCCTGGGGTTTCGAAGTGCGGCGTGAAGCCTTCGAAGTCGGCCTGGGTGACCGGGCGTCGTGGGAAGTCGGCCCGTTTGCCTCGCAGCGGTTGTTTGGCTGCACCGTGGGCGGCGTCGCGGCCCCCTGCTCCACCCCGGGCGCAACCGATCCGGCGTTCGTGCGCACCCAGACGGTGCTGCCTGGCTCCAACGGCTTCCAGGGCTTTGGCCCGGCATCGGTGATCGAAGGCGGCCGCAACAATTATTCGGCCTATCTCGATTTCGAAGCCACCCCGGTGGAGGGCTTTGATGTTGGCGTTGCCGCCCGTTACGATTATTTCAACGACTTTGGCGACACCTTCAACGGCAAGATCAGCGCGCGCTGGGAAATCGCCAAGGAGATTGCCATCCGCGGCGCTGCCTCCACCGGCTTCCGCGCGCCGACCCCCGGCCAGCAGTTCACCCAGAACCTGACGACCGGCTTCCCGTTCGGCTCGACGGCGCCCTTGGGCGTGCAGACCGCGCGTCCGGACAGCCCGATCGGCCAATTCTATCTGGCCGAACCGCTCTCGCCGGAAAAATCCACCAGCTTCTCCGGCGGTCTGGTGCTGCAGCCGGGCAGCGGCTTTACCGCCACGCTGGATTATTACAACATCCGCGTGAAGGACCGCATCGGCATTTCCGGCCTGATCAACCCCAATGTGGTCAATCCCAACGGCCAGACCGACGCGCAGTTCCTGCTGTCGCAGGGCATTGCCGAAGCGGCGGAACTGGGCGCGGTGCGGTACTTCACCAACGCTTTCAGCACCCGCACGCAGGGCGTTGACCTGGTGATCAGCCACAAGGCCGATACCGGCTTCGGGCGGTTCAACACCAGCCTGGCGGTCAACTACAACCGCACCAAGGTGACCGACACGCGCGTGATCAACGGCACGCTGGCCAGTGGCCGTGTGCTGTCGAACTTCCGTCCGGTCGATACTGTGCGCGTTGGCAATATCGAACAGGCGGTGCCGCGCTGGCGTGCCGTGCTGTCGGAAACCTACCGGAACGGCATCTTTGATGCGACCGCCCGCGTGAACTATTTCGGCAGCTTCACCAGCTTCTTCAATGCGATCACCACCGGCATCGGCCCGACGCCGAGCGTGGGGATCAACACGCTGGCCGAAGCCCAGGCCCTGTATCCAAACCCATTCTCCAAGACGTTTAAGGCCCAGGCCAGCATCGATCTGGAAGTGGGCATCACGCTGGAGGAGAAATATCGCATTGCGGTGGGCGCACAGAACCTGCTGGGCACCTTCCCGCAGCGTGAAACCCGCAACATCTTCCCGGCAACGGGCGGCGCGGCCAACGGCTCAATCTACAATGATTTCGCGCCGATCGGGCAGTTGGGCGGCTTCTGGTACGTGCGCGCTTCGGCTCGCTTCTAAGGCGCGCACAGCCATTAGGGCTTGCATCGGGCGGGCGGCAGGGCAATCCTGCCGCCCGTTCGCGTTTTCACCACATGGAGGGACATCACATGAAGTTCATTACGCTTGCCGCCGCTGCCGCTGCCCTGATTGCCGCGCCGGCCCTGGCCCAGAATGTCGAGAAGGTCGGCACGCCCGGCGGCCGCATCCTGACCGCGGCCAAGGTGAAGGCCGGGGCGGAAACCCTGTATCTGTCGGGCACGCTGGCCTCCCCCACCACCGAAGGCGGCAGGGAATATGGCGACACCAAGACCCAGACGATCAGCACGCTGAAGAACATCAAGGCGCGGCTGGAAGCCCAGGGCTACACGATGAAGGACATCGTGCGCATGGACGCCTTTCTGGTGGCAGCGCCGGGCATGGACGGCAAGATGGACTTTGCCGGCTTCAATGCCGGGTTCGCGGAGTTTTTCGGCACGGCCGACAATCCCACCACCGTCACCCGCACCACCATGCAGATCGCCGCGCTGGCCGGCCCGCAGTTCCTGGTGGAATTGACGGTGATCGCCGCCAAATAAGCCTGCCGGGGGCCGCCGCGCGCGGCCCCCCTACAGCAGCACCCGTTCCGGTTTGGGCACTTCCGACAGCACGGTGTCCTTGTTGATCCGCATCAGCGGCTTGATATGGCCGTCGCGCTGATCATAGACCCAGCCATAGAGGGTGAGATCGCGCTGCGCGGCAAAGGCGGCCTGCACCGGCTCGGTTTTGGCCAGGTGGCGCAACTGATCGCGGACATTGACCTCAACAAGGCGGTTCACGCGGGCCTGGCCTTCCGGCAGGCTTTCAATTTCGTCGCGATGATCGTTGAGCACCTGGTAGGCATGATCGAGCCAAGCGGCGATCGGCCCGTCACCGGTGCCATCCAGCGCCACCTGGATGCCGCCCGAACCATTGTGGCCGCAGATGACCACATGATCGATCTCCAGAAAATTGATCGTATAGTGCAGCATTGCCATCAGGTTGCGATCATCGGGATAGACCAGATTAGCGATATTCTTGTGCACGAACAGGCCGCCGGGCTTAGACTGTGTCATCTGATCCGGCGACACCGGGCAGTCTGAACAGCCGATCCACAGCAGCGCCGGGCGTTGCTGAGTGGGCTGTGGCGCAAAGAACGCCGGGTTTTCGGCGAGCATCTCGGCAGCCCACGCCCGATTTGCCAATAGAAGTTGATCGATTTCGTGCATGGTACCTCAGGTAGCGCGGGCGCTGGAAACAGGGGCGTTGATCATGGCGGCAGCACGGTGCCCGTGATCGGCACGCACCCGCACCGTGATCTGGCGGAAGGCGGCAGCGCGGACGAAACTGTTGATGATGTCGATACAGTCAAGATCGACATAGTTGGTGGTGGACAGATCGATCAGCAAGGTCGCGCCATCCGGCACGCGGGCCAGCGCGTCCTGCAGGGCGGGCTTGTGCATGAAATAGAGGTTGCGCCGCGCTCGCACCATCACCGTGCCGCCATATTCGACATAGGTGACGATATTGCCGGTGGAGCGCCAGATGACGAACGCCATGCCCACCGCCAGGCCGATGGCAATGCCCACCAGCAGATCGGTGAACAGGATGGCCAGCACGGTGACAACAAACGGGATGAACTGGCTGAACCCCTGTTTCCAGCGCTGCACGAACAGCGCCGGCTTGGCGAGTTTATAGCCCGTGGCGATCAGGATTGCCGCCAGCGCCGACAGCGGAATCAGGTTGAGCACCGCCGGCACCAGCGCCAGACCCAGCAGCAGCCAGATGCCGTGCAATATGGTGGACAGCCGCGAATCCGCCCCCGATTCCACGTTTGCCGATGACCTCACGATCACCGAGGTGACCGGCAGGCCGCCCAGCAGGCCGGACACGAGATTGCCGGTGCCCTGCGCCAGAAGTTCGCGATTCTTGTCGGTGATGCGGCGCTTGGGATCCAGTTCGTCCACCGCCTTTACCGACAGCAGGGATTCCAGGCTGGCGACGATGGCGATGGTGACGGCCACGGTCCACACCTTGGGATTGGTGATGGCGGTGAAATCTGGCAGCCTGATCTGATCGACCAGCGCCAGCGGCGTGGCGGACACCGGCACCTGCACCAGATGGGTGATGCCCACCGCATATTCCGGCGCGAACAGGCGCAGCGCTTCGTTGGCACCCACGCCGAACAGCACCACCACCAGCGGACCGGGGATCAGTTTCAATGGGCCGGTCTTGGGCCGGGCCTTGTCCCACCAGAACAGGAAGGCCAGGCTGATGACGGCGATGGCGGCGGCGCCCCACAGAATCTCGTGCGTCAGGCTGTAGATCACGGCGGTGAACGTGTTGGTGCCATCCGGCCCGAAAAAGCCGAAACTGCCTTCGGGATTGGCATCATAGCCAACCGCATGCGGGATCTGTTTCAGGATCAGGATCAGGCCGATGGCGGCCAGCATGCCGGTGATCACCGCGCCCGGCACGAATTCGGCAATCACCCCGCCGCGGGTGGCGGCAAACAGCAACTGCATCACGCCGGCCAGACACACCGACAGCAGGAATGCCTCGAACGTGGGCCCCGCCATGATCGCGGCCAGCACGATGGTGGTGAGGCCCGCCGCCGGGCCGGACACCGACAGCGGTGATTTGCTGACGGAACCGACCACGATGCCGCCAACAATGCCGGCCACCATGCCCGACATCAGCGGTGCACCCGATGCCAGCGCCACGCCCAGACACAGCGGCAGCGCCACCAGCGCCACCACGATCGACGCGGGCACATCCTGCCGCCAGCTGGCCAGTGGGCCGCCCTTATCCGTCATGCATCAGCGCCTTCCACCGTGAACAGCACTTCGGATAACAGATATTGCCATCGCGTAACATTACGGAAAGGTCATAATGCTGCATCGCGGAATCCACGGCGGCCAGGATTTTGCGTGTGGCGGCGCTTGCACCCGGCGGCAGCGCACGGCACACAGGCCGGCATGACCGCAACGCCTCCGCTCCAGGCCGTAATCGTGCCCGTCACGCCGCTGCAGCAGAACTGCACCCTGATCTGGTGCACGAAAACCATGCGCGGCGCCTTCACCGATCCCGGCGGCGATCTTGACCGGCTGCTGGGCGTGGCACAGCAGCACGGCGTCACCATCGAAAAGCTGCTGGTGACGCACGGCCACATCGATCATTGCGGCCTGACCGGCGTGCTGGCGAAGCGGCTGGGCGTGCCGATCGAAGGCCCGCACCCGGATGACAAATTCTGGATCGACATGAACCCGGCGCAGGGCGCGGCCTATGGCGTGCCGGGGGCGGAGGCCTTCACGCCGGACCGCTGGCTGCACGACGGCGATCAGGTGCGCGTGGGCGAACTGGTGCTGGATGTCTATCACTGCCCCGGCCACACGCCCGGCCACGTGGTGTTCCACCATGCGCCGTCCAATCTGGCCATCGTGGGCGACGTATTGTTTCAGGGCAGCATCGGCCGCACCGATTTCCCCAAGGGCAATTTCAACGATCTGGTGGCATCGATCACCAGCAAATTGTGGCCGCTGGGCAATGACACCGCCTTTGTGCCCGGCCACGGCCCGATGAGCACCTTTGGCCGCGAACGGCAGGCCAATGCCTTTGTGGCCGACCGGATGCTGGATTAGATGAAATTGCCGGGCGCGGCCTTGGGCACCAGGCCCAGCCACAGCGCCCACAGCGACAGGCCGGCGATGATGGCCCAGGTGATCAGCGCGCCAGCGGCCCGGAACGGGTTGGGCGACGGGCGGCTCATGCCGATGGCGTGGGCGATGCGGGCGATGACCAGCAGGCCGCCGGCACCCCACAGGAAGGGCGAATGATGGCCGGCGGTATATTCGATGCCGCCCATCAGGATCAGCGCCAGCGGCACATGTTCGGTGAAATTGGCGTGGGCGCGGATGCGTTCCAGCATCTGCGCGTCGCCGCCGTCACCGATCAATATCTTGCCCGACACGCGCCGGCCCACCACCCGGACGGTGAGCGCCAGGAAGATCAGGCCCAGCAGGCCCGCCGTGATCAGCGTTGCCGGCATTACTGCGCGAACGCGGCTTTTTTCGGCGCGTCCGGCACATGGCGCTGCACCAGCTTGTAACTACGCTCATACCATTTCGATGCCGGGTAATTGTTGCCCAGCACGGCGGCGGCCTTCACCGCCTCTTCCGGGATGCCCATCGCCAGATAGGTTTCCACCAGCCGTTCCAGCGCTTCCGGCGTGTGGCTGGTGGTTTCGAACTTGTCGATCACGGTGCGGAACCGGGTGATGGCCGCGACGTGCAGGCCCTGGCTCTGATAGAAGCGGCCAATCTCCATCTCCTTGCCGGCAAGGTGATCGCGGGCCAGATCGATCTTCAGCCGGGCATCGGCGGCATAATCGGTGTTGGGATAGCGGCGCACCAGTTCCCCCAGCGCATCAAGCGCCTGCTGGGTGATCTTCTGATCCTTCTGCACGCCCATGATCTGGTTATAATAGCTCAGCGCCACCATATAATAGGCATAGGGCGCTTCGCGGCTGCCGGGGTGCAGCGACAGGAAACGCTGCGCCGCGCCGATCGATTCACTATATTGGCCCGACACATAATAGCTGAACGAGCTCATCAGCTGGGCCCGGCGCGCCCACACGCTGTAGGGGTGCTGCCGCTCCACTTCATCGAACTGCACCGCCGCCAGCCGGTAGTTGCGGCGATCCAGCGTCATCCGCGCGGCGGTGTAGAGCGTTTCCACATCCTGCGCGATGTAACGTTGATCCTTGCTGGCCTTGCCGCCGCGGCCGCTGGCGCAACCGGACAGCACGGCCAGGGCAGCAAGCGACAGGATGGCGGGGCGGATCAATTTCATGGCGGCATCCCTAGCAGGATGGTTTCAGGCAGGGAAGCTGCCCGATGCGCGATGAACCGGGGCTTGCCGTCACAGGTCGTGCGGGCGGCGACGGATCACCAGATTGCGGATTTCGGTCATGTCTTCCATGGCAAAGCGCACGCCTTCGCGGCCGAGGCCTGAATCCTTCACGCCGCCATAGGGCATGTTGTCGACCCGGTAGCTGGGCACATCGTTTATGACGACGCCGCCGACATCGAGATGATCCCAGGCTTTCAGCATCTGGAACAGATCGCGGGTGAAGATGCCGGCCTGCAGGCCGAACTTGCTGTCGTTGGTGATGGCCAGCGCCTCATCGAAGCTGCTGATGCGGGTGAGGAAGGCGACCGGGCCAAAGGCTTCTTCGGTGTTGAGTTTGGCGCTGCGCGGCACATCCTCCAGCAGCGTTGCGCTGAGCATCGCGCCGTCGCGCTGGCCGCCGCAGAGCAGGTTCGCGCCGCCAGCCACGGCTTCGCGCACCCAGCCATCCAGCCGCGCCGCCTCCTTCACGTCGATCATCGGGCCGATGAAGGTGGATTCCTCGCTTGGGTCGCCGGCAATCAGTTTTGCAGTGCGTTCGACAAGTTTCGCCTTGAACGCATCATAGACGCCGTCATGCACCAGGATGCGCTGCACACCGATGCAGCTTTGGCCGGACTGGTAAAAGGCCCCGAACACGGTGCGATCGGCCGCGTCGTCCAGATCGGCATCGGGCATGATGATCACCGCCGCGTTGCCGCCCAGTTCCAGCACCACCTTCTTTTTGCCGGCGCGCGCCTTCAGATCCCAGCCGACATCGGGCGATCCGGTGAAGCTGAGCAATTTCAGCCGGTCATCGGTGGTGAACAGATCGGCACCTTCGCGGTGGGCGGGCAGGATCGAAAAGGCGCCCGGCGGCAGCGCGGTTTCGGCCAGCACTTCGCCGATGATGATCGCGCCCAGCGGCGTGCGGCTGGCCGGTTTCATCACGAACGGGCAGCCCACCGCGATGGCCGGCGCAATCTTGTGCGCCGCAAGGTTCAGCGGGAAATTGAACGGGCTGATGAAGCTGCACGGGCCGATCGGCACCCGCTTCCACATGCCCTGATAGCCCTTCGCGCGCGCCGAAATATCAAGCGGCTGCACTTCGCCGGTCATCCGCACGCTTTCTTCCGCGGCAATGCGGAAGGTGTCGATCAGGCGGGAGACTTCGCCGCGCGAATCGCGGATCGGCTTGCCGGCCTCGATGCACAGGGCGTGGGCCAGTTCGTCCTGCCGCTCGGTAAAGCGCGTCACGCAGTGGGCCAGCACTGCCTGCCGTTCAAAACTGGCCATGCGCGCCATCGGTTCGG
>DAITMD010000010.1:0-18244 GCA_036835345.1 Sandarakinorhabdus sp.
TTCGATGGCGGCTATGCCGGGCTGCAACCGGTTGAAAATGGCCGGTTGAACCTGTGCCTGCTGGTGAACGGCGCGCAGTATCGGCAGCTCGGCGGCTGGCCAGCGCTGCTGGACCGGCTGTGCCGCGAACCGGGCCTGGCCCCGCTGGCCGACGCACAGCCCCTGCTGGATCGCCCGTTGGCGATCAGCCGCGTGCCCTATGGCCATCTGGCGCGTCCGACCGGTGACACTGTGTGGCGGCTGGGCGATCAGGCCGCAGTCATCCCCAGCTTCTGCGGCGACGGCATGGCGATTGCGCTGGAATCGGGGCGGCTGGCTGCAGCCATGCTGGCTGAGGGGGCCAGCGCAGATGCCTATCAGGCGGCGCTGCTGGCGCGTACCCGCCGCCCGGTGCGGGTGGCAATGGCCGGCCTGGCGCTGGCCCGCAGCCCGCTGGGCCGGCTGGCGGGCATGGCGGGCCTGTCGGCGGTGCCGGGTGCGCTTGGCCTGCTGGCCCGCCTGACGCGGGTGGCCGATCCGGGGCGGCTTGCGCCGGCCTGACGGCGCGGGCAGGAAGCGGCGATGCAGCAACTGCCGATCTTCGTGAACGTGAATGGCCAGCCGGTGATCCTGATCGGCAATGGTGAGCCAGCCGAAGCCAAGGCGCGGCTGGTGCGCGCTGCCGGCGGTATCATTGTTGATGAAGACGCGACGCGTGCCGTGCTGGCCTTCGTCGCGCTGGAGGAAGAGGGCGAGGCCATTGCCGCTGCTGCCCGGCTGCGCGCCCGCGGCCTGCTGGTGAACGTGGTCGACCGGCCGGCACTGTCGGATTTCCTGATGGGCGCGATCATCGATCGGTCGCCGGTGGTGGTGGCGGTCTCCACCGGCGGCGCGTCGGCCAGCCTGGCGCGGGCGCTGCGGACCCGGTTTGAAGCGCTGCTGCCCGCCAGCCTTGGCCCGCTGGCGCGCGCCATCCTGTCGGCCCGCGATACAGTGAGCGCCCGCCACCCCACGCCCAGCGATCGTCGCAGGCTGTGGGAACGGGCGCTGGCGCAGGGCGCGCCGCTGGATCCGTTCGCTGCCCTGCCCGATCCGGAAGCCGCGGTGGCTGCTGCTGTGGCGGGCTCATCCGATGCCGCGCCGCAACTGCTCAGCATCCGCATCCTGTCGGACGATCCCGGCGAGTTGACCCTGAACCAACTGAATGCGCTGGCCCGCTGCGATGCGCTGGTGGTGGCGGCCGGGGTGTCGGCCAGGATTGCCGACCGTGCCCGGCGTGATGCCGCCTGGCTGGACGCGGTGCCCGATCCGCTGCCGCCGGGGCTGACGATCCAACTGACGCGCTGAACTTACAGCCGCGCCGCCAGTTTTGCGGCATAGATGGCCATCCGGTTGCGCACCGCCGCATCATCGCCGGTGCTGGCGGGCAGGCCCAGCACGGGCAGGGTTTCGCGGGCCAATACGCTGCCCCGGTCGGGATAGGCGGCGATATCGGCCAGCAGTGCCGGCAGGCGATCAGGCGGCAGGCGCTTTTTCAGCTGTGCCTCCACCAGCAGCGGCAGGTGCGCCTGAAGCGGGCTGGTGTCGTACACATCGGCCACCGCTGCGATCAGAAGCAGGTTGCGGGTGCGCTGCGCCGGATCGGTGCCGGATGCCGGCTGCCATTTGTCCAGCTGCCGTTCCACCCGCGCCAGCGCACTGGCCAGCGCGGCATCGGGCGGGGTGCTGGCGATGGGCGCTATCGTGCCGGTGTCCGGCGGCAGCGGGCTGAGCGGCACCACCGCCATATCGGCGGCCGGCGGCGGCGGGCCGGGCCGGTGCCAGACCAGCGCCGACAGGGCGAGCCAGGCACTGAACATCAACAGATAGGGCCAGCGCCGCGGCCACAGCCAGGCCACCAGCAGCGTTGTCGCCGCTGTGCCGGCAAGTGCGAACAGGGCCGAACTGGCCGCCCGTGTGCCGGTGCCGGTCAGCGCGGTCTGGATCGCCGTGCTGGCCCATTGGGCGGGCAGCAGGGCCAGCAGCCAGGCCGGCAAGGCGCCAGGCATCACTGCTGCTGTCACCAGGATCGCCGCTTCACCGGCCACCACGAACAGCGCGATCAGCCAGCCCTTGCCGGGCAATGCACGGGCAAACAGGCTGCCGCGCGCGGCAAAGCTGATGCTGGCGGCTATCACGGCCAGCCCGGTGGAAACCGGGTGCGGCAGTGATGGCATGCCCAGCAGCCGGGCCAGCAGGATCAGGCCCACCCCGGCCAGTAGCACCAGCGGCAGGCCGATCCGCAGCCGCCCGGCAGAAGCCGTGCCAATCATGCCAATGCCCATCAGCCCGACCGCGAAGATCGGGCCGCCGACCAGCGCCAGCGGGGCCGGCGCCGGCAGATCCTTCAGCCACAGCATTGCCGCGGCCGGCAGCACCGCCCCGGCCAGTACCACGACCGGCCAGGCCAGTGCCGGCGATTTTGCAGCGTTATCCATTGCCGGCACCCTTAGCGAAGCGCCCCGCCTTGTCGAGCCGGAAGCATTTAGTGGCAGCGATTGCCGGCAAAGGTGGCAATGATCGGGCAGGGGCCGTCCTTGCCGCTGGCGCATTCGGCAAGCAGCGCGGCCAGTGCGCTGCGGGCGGCGACCAGTTCGGCCATTTGGGCATCGATTGCCGCCAGCCGCTGCCGGGTGAGTGCCTGCACCCGCGCCCGGTCGCCGGTGGCATCCAGCGCCAGCAGCTCGGCGATTTCCTTCAGCGAAAAGCCGGCGCGCTGGGCCGAACGGATGAACTGCAGCCGCGCCGCGTCCGTTTCATCATAGTGGCGCACGGCGCCAACAGCTGCCGGCACCGGCAACAGGCCCTTTTTCTGATAGAAGCGCACCGTTTCCACGCCAACGCCGGCGGATGCGGCAAGTCGCGCGATGGTGAACGGCGGGGTGAGGGCTTGACTCCGGACCATGGTACAGAGGCTATTGCACCTGCATGATGATCCGGCAACTCCTCGCCTTGCTGCTGTTCGTGCTGCCCGCGCTGGCGCAGGCGGCCACTTATGATCTGGTGGTGGAACGGGCGGCGCGGCAGATCGTGCCGGGCCGCACCGACAATGTGATCACCATCAACGGCACCGTGCCCGGCCCCAGCTTGCGCTTTCGCGAGGGCGAGGAAGCGATTGTGCGGGTGACCAACCGGCTGGATGCCACCACCTCCATCCACTGGCACGGGCTGCTGGTCGATGGCGCCTATGATGGCGCGCCGGGGTTCAACGGGTTCAATGGCATCGCACCGGGCACCACCTACACCTATCGCATCAACGTGCGCCAAAGCGGCACCTATTGGTATCACGCCCACAGCGGCGGCCAGGAACAGGCCGGCCAATATGGCGCGCTGCTGATTGCGCCCAAGGGCGAAGACTGGATCACATCGGACACAGAGCATGTGATCCTGCTGTCGGACCACACGCGCGAGGATCCGGGCCGGGTGATGCGCAACCTGAAATCTGACAGCGGCTATTACAATTGGAACAAGCGCACCCTGCCCGAAACCCTGCGCGACGCGAAGAAGTTCGGGATGAAGGCGACGCTAGCCGAACGCAAGGCGTGGGGGCAGATGCGGATGGACGCCACCGATATCGCCGACGTGTCCGGCTATACGCTGCTTGCCAATGGCCAGCCGACGGCCGCCAGGCCAGTGCTGGCGTTCACGCCGGGCCAGCGGGTGCGGCTGCGCTTCATCAACGGCAGCGCCATGAGCTTCATGGACGTGCGCATCCCCGGCCTGGCCATGACCATCGTTGCCGCCGATGGCCGGCCGGTGCAGCCGGTGAGCGTGGATGAGTTCCGCATGGGCGTCGCTGAAACCTATGACGTGATCGTGGAGCCGGCCGCCGGCGCCTATCCGCTGTGGGTGGAAACGCTGGATCGCCGCGCCACGCTGCTGGCGGCGCTGACCAGCGATCCGGCGCTGCCCGTGGCCGCGCCGCAGCAGCGGCCGAAACAGGTGCTGCTCCTGGCCGAAATGGGCCATTCGATGCCCGCACCCGGTGAAGTCTGCACGGCGGAACATGCCGCGATGGGCCACTGTACGCCGGCCGGGGCCGCGCCGGCCAACGCAGCGGCTGATCCGGACTGTCCGCCTGAGCACGCGGCCATGGGCCATTGCACGCCCAGGACGCCGGCCCCGAAGCCCGCTGCCGATCCGGACTGCCCGCCGGAGCACGCCGCCATGGGGCATTGCACGCCAAAACTGCCCGCTGCTGGTCCGCGCGTTGGCACGGCCGTGGCGCTGGCCGACAAGCCGGCGAATGGCACGCCCTTCCCGGTGGTGGACTATGGCTATGGCAAGGACCCGATGGCCGGGATGGACCACAGCGCCATGCCGGGCATGAACATGCCGGTGCTGGGCAAGCAAGGCGATACCGATGGCAGCGGGCGCGTGTTCGGCTGGGCCACCGGCGCGCCTTATGGTGCCCGCGTGCTGTCCATGCGCGATCTGGTGGCGCTGGAGGCGAAGGAGGCACCCGCGCCAACCCGCGAGATCGTAGTGCGGCTGCAGGGCAATATGGAACGCTATATCTGGACGCTGAACGGCAAGAAGTTCGGCGAAGGCCCGCCGATCGACGTGAAATATGGCGAACGGGTGCGCGTCACCTTCATCAACGAAACCATGATGGCCCACCCGATGCACCTGCACGGCATGTTCTTTGAGGTAGAGAATGGCCAGGCACCGGGCCTGATGCCGGAAAAGAACGTCATCGTGGTGGCGCCGGGCCGCACCCAGTCGATCATCCTGACCGCGAACGAGGCCGGCGAATGGCCGCTGCATTGTCATCTATTGTATCACATGAACAGCGGCATGATGCAGAAGCTGGTGGTCGCCAACGTGGCCTCGCCGGATGGCAAGCCCGCCGCGCAGCACATCCACTGATGCGCCTGGCTCTCCTTGCGGCGCTGCTCGCCGCGCCCGCTGCCGCCCAGAAGGCCCATGGGCATGATGGCGGCATCAACAATTTCACGCTGGTGGAAGAAGCCGACATCACCCGCTTCGACGGCAAATGGGTGGCCAACTGGGAAGCGCAGGGCTGGATCGGCACCGACATGGACAAGTTCTGGTGGCGCGCCGAGGGCGAGACCAAGGGGCCGCGGCTGGAGCAGAGCGAGTTCCAGGCGCTCTACAGCCGCAACATCGCCATGTTCTTCGATGCGCAGGTGGGCCTGC
Organism: Sandarakinorhabdus sp.; assembly: GCA_036835345.1. GTDB lineage: Bacteria > Pseudomonadota > Alphaproteobacteria > Sphingomonadales > Sphingomonadaceae > Sandarakinorhabdus. Next base: position 5,179 of record DAITMD010000010.1, read on the forward strand.
GCCACGATATCCGCCCCGATGCGCGCACCTATGCCGTGATGGGCGTTCAGGGGCTGGCACCGCTGTTCTTCGAGACCGAAGCGCACGCCTTCTTCGGGTTTGAAGGCGATGTGCTGCTGCGTCTGCGCCAGTCGTTCGATCTTCGCATCACCAACCGGGTGGTGGTGCAGCCGCTGTTCGAGACCGACATCTATCTCACCCGCGAGCCTGAACGCCTGATCGCTCCCGGCCCGGCCATCATCGAAGCCGGCGTGCTCACCCGCTATGAAGTCACCCGCCGCGTGGCGCCCTATGTGGCGCTCATGTTCGAACGGCGGCTGGGGGAATCCTCGCGGCTGGCCCGCGCCGCCGGCGAAAATCCCGGCGGATGGTCTTTCCGGACCGGCGTGCGCTTCTGGCTTTGAGGCCAGCATTCACGGCCATTGTTCCCTCGCCAAAATCGTGGTTCTGCCAGCCTGCCAGCGCGCTGGACTTGGACTGCCGCGCCATGTCAGACTTGCGACATATCCAGCTGCAAGCACGAAGAGGCGCAATGGCAACAAACATTATCAAGACAGTCCGCGCCGTGGCGGCGGCATGAGTATCCGCCCGGCCGTTCTGGAAGACGCGGCGGCGTTGGCGGCGATTTATGCGCCGGCGGTGCTGCACGGCACCGCCAGTTTTGAAGTAGAGCCGCCCTCGGCAGCGGAAATGGCGACAAGGCTGATGAAGGTGAAATCGCGCGGCTGGCCGTGGCTGGTGCATGTGACGATGGGCAAGGTGGATGGCTATGCCTACGTCACCCAGTTCCGGGATCGCGCCGCCTACCGCAAATGCGGCGAAACCAGTGTTTATGTGGCACCCGATGCGCAGCGCACCGGCATCGGCAATGCCCTGTTGATGGCGGCAGCCGGTGCCGCTCGCGCCGCCGGTTTCCGGCAGTTGGTCGCCGTGATCGGCGACAGCGGCAACAGCGCATCCATCGGGCTGCACGCGGCCTGCGGGTTCCGCCAAGTCGGCCTTTTGCCACGCGTGGGGGAGAAGTTCGGCAAGACGTTGGATCTGGTCATGATGCAGCGCAGCCTGGACGGTTAGCCCGCAAGCGCAGCCGGCTGCCGATCATGCCAAAGCCAGCCATCAACAGCAGCCAGTTCGCCGGTTCGGGCACGCCGGGACTATTGTCATTGAGCACAGTGGCAAGATGGCTGCGGTTGGTCCATTGGCTGCCCACCGTGCCGGCGATGCTGGGCATCAGGTCGGAAAAACTGCGGTCGGGCAGCGGCGCGCCGGGCTGGCCGCGCTGATCGACGTAGATATTGCCTGAAAACACATTGCCGGTGCCCGGCCCGGTCACGCGCAGCTGGGCCAGCCACTTTGCATCGGGTAGGGCTACCGTCACATTGTTTTCAAATCGGCTTTCGATGCAGCCCAGGCAGGTGATGGTATGGCCGCTGGTGGTGGCGGCGAAATTGCCGGCAAAGGTCAGCCGCGTGCCGCTCAGCTCGTCGGGATCGAAGGAGGCAAAGCTCTGCTGAGGGCCGATGGCCACGTTGTTGAGCAGATAGATGTCGCTTTGCAGCGGTTTGCCCACGGTGCTCCACAGCTGGATACAGTCCGGGTGATAGCCGGGCAGCGGCGTGAAGCCCATGCAGCTGTTGTGCGATGCGATGACGCGCTGGCTGTCGACGATCTTCATGCCGTCTTCCCCGCCATTTTCGTACCGGTTGCCGGTCACCAGGCTATCGGTGGCGGTGAACAGGATGACGTTGTTGCGCAAGCCATCATAATCGGAATCGCGAACTGTCACGAAGCTGGAGCGCAGGATGCGAGTGCCATTGCCCAATTTGTCGCCCTTGCCCAGCACGGTGCCGTTGGCAAAGCTGACATGGCTGCTGTCCTCCACGCGGATCGCATCGCCGCTGCCGCTGGGCTGCCAGACACCGCTGATGAACTGAATATTGTGAACGTGCGACAGGCGGATGCCGGCCTCTATGGTGGCGGCGCTGGCATCCACCGTAACACCGCCGAAATCGCGGTTGCGAAACAGGATGTTGGTGGTGAACACGCCTTCCATGCGCAACGTGCCGCCCGGCTGCACTGCCGCCAGCGCCGCGTTGATGGTGGTGGGCGTCATCACCACCACCTGGCCGGCAAGGGCGGGCGCAGCAGCCATCATCACCATGGCCGCGGCTATCCGCACTTTCCAATCGCGCTGCATGTCGTCCTCCACGGGGCCAGTGGAAGCGGTAACGGCATTGTGGTGGAGAATTTGCCCGAAATGGAGGAAGCGCCGGACAGGCCGCGCCCACTTGCCACACCGGCTGCAACCGGCCATGGCGCGGTGCATGGCGGTTTCACTGCTCTTTCCAACGCCGCTGTGGCAGGCGCAAAGCGGCGATTTGGCGTTGATTGCCGGTCTGGCGCACAGCTGCCGCAGCCTGGCCGCCGATGATCAGGCGGGCCGCCGCTGGAGCCGGGCGCATCAGTATCGCGGCTATACCAGCTATGCCTCGTTGAATGATCTGCAATTGCGGGATCCGGCGTTTGCGGCACTGGCACGCTGGCTGGTGCGGCAGGCGGGCGAGTTCGCCGCGGCCGCGCATCTGGACCTGCCGGGACGCCGGCCAAGGCTGGACAGTCTGTGGGTCAATATCCTGAAGCCCGGCGGCGGCCACAGCGGGCACATCCACCCGCACAGCAGCATTTCCGGCACATTCTATGTGGACGTGCCGCCCAGCGCCGGGGCCATAAGGTTCGAAGATCCGCGCCTGGCCAGCTTCATGCATGCGCCGCCGCGCCGCGCCGATGCCCCGGAAGCGGTGCGCAATTTCATCAGCGTCGCTCCGCAGCCGGGAATGTTGCTGTTGTGGGAAAGCTGGCTGCGCCACGAAGTGTTGCCCGGCATCGCCCGGTCGGAGCGTATTTCCGTCAGTTTCAATTTCGCCTGAAGAACGAGGCGCCTGATGGCCCCCAACGACCCGCCGCTTCCTGGGTGGGGTGGAAGCGGCGGGCCGGGCGGGCTGAAACCCGCCGGGCATGGCCACCCCGGGGGGAGGTGGCCAGCACAGCCCTCACTACAGCGTGAATTCAGAAACGGAACCCCAGTTTTTTTGATGTGATGGTGCAGGGCCGCTGTACGGGTGTATAGTTGGGGCGATGATCAATGCCCGCCCGCCTGCCGATCCTGTTCATATCGTTGAGGTGTCACCGCGCGATGGCCTGCAGAATGAAGCCGGGTTCGTGGCCACCCGCGACAAGCTGGCGCTGATCGATCAGCTGATCGCCATGGGGGCCCGCCGGATCGAAGTGGCAAGCTTCGTCAATCCGCGCCGGGTGCCGCAGATGGCTGATGCGGAAAGCGTGGTCGCCGGCCTGCCGCCGGCACCGGGTGTGCGCTTCATCGGCCTGTGCCTGAACGAACGCGGCGTGGACCGCGCCATCGCCACGCTGGAAACCGCCCGCCCTCTGGACGAAGCCGGCTGCGTGCTGGTGGCCAGCGACAGATTTGGCATCGTCAACCAGGGACAGACGGTTGCCGATGGAATCGCCGCCAATACGGCCATGCTGAGCAAGGCCCGCAGCGCCGGCCTGTTCGCGCAGGTGACGATCAGCGCCGCCTTTGGCTGCCCCTATGAAGGCCCGGTGCCGGCCGATCATGTGGTGGAACTGGCCGCCCGCATGGCCGAGGTCGGCGCACAGGAAATCGCTCTTGCCGATACGATCGGCGTTGCAGTGCCGGCGCAGGTTGCCGAACTGACGGCGCGGGTGATGGCAGCCATCGCGCCCATTCCAATCCGCCTGCACCTGCACGACACGCGCGGCCTTGCCCCTGCCAACGCGTGGGCGGGATATATGGAGGGCTGCCGCACCTTTGATTCGGCCCTTGGCGGCCTGGGTGGCTGCCCGTTCGCGCCGGGAGCTGCCGGCAATGTCGGCACCGAAGAGCTGCTCTATCTGTTTGGCCGGTCCGGCATCGCCACTGGTTATGATCTGGAAGCGTCGCTGGCGGCCAATCGCTGGTTTGCCGGCATCATGGGTCGTCCGCTGCCCAGCCGGGCCGGCAAGGCCGGTGATTTCAAGGCCCGTCCCATTCCCGCCGCAGCCCAGCCATGAGGAATGCCGCCCCCATCATGGCCATCGCCCTGCTGCTTGCTGCGCCGGCGGCGGCGCGGCTGGAAACCGCTGCGCCGGATGGGTTCGTATCGGTGAACACGGCACAGCTCGGCCTGCCGCCCGCGCAGGTGTGGCAGGCACTGGTGGATTGGCAGATATGGTGGGATCCCGCCCACAGCTATAGCGGCAAGGCTGGCGCGCTGCAGCTTGATGCGCAGGCCGGCGGGCTGCTGCTGGAACGCTGGGACGGCGGCAGCGTTGCCCATGCACAGGTGCTGTTGGCGATGCCGCCGGCGCTGCTGCGCCTGTCGGGCGGCTTTGGCCCGCTGCAATCGTTGCCGGTCACGGCGGTGCTGGATTTCGCCCTGAAGGCCGAAGCCGGCGGCACCCGCCTGACCATGACCTACCGCGTTGCTGGCGCACCGGCGGCCAAGCTCGAAACGCTGGCCGCGCCGGTTGATGCGGTGATGAGCGCCGGGTTCGCGCGGTTGCTGCGCTTTGCCGCCACCGGCACCCCCAAGGGTTGAACGCATGACAGCGCCAGCCACGGGCCCACTGGCCGGGATCGTTGTTGTTGAAATGGGCCAGCTGATCGCCGGGCCCTTCTGCGGGCAGCTGCTGGGCGACATGGGCGCCGATGTCATCAAGCTGGAGCCACCGGGCGAGATCGGCAAGGGCGGCGGTGATCCGATGCGGCAATGGGGGCAGGGTGATCCGCCACTGTGGTGGGAGGTGATCGCCCGCAACAAGCGCGCCGTGTCGTGCGATCTGCGCCAGCCGCAAGGCCAGGCGCTGGCCCGTCAACTGATCGCCAAGGCCGATATACTGATCGAGAATTTCCGCCCCGGCACACTGGAAAAATGGGGCCTGTCGCCTGATGTGCTGCTTGCCGACAATCCCGGCCTGATCGTGGTGCGCGTGTCGGGCTATGGCCAGACCGGGCCTTATGCGGCACGTGCCGGCTTTGGCGGTATCGGCGAGGCAATGGGCGGCTGGCGCGCCATCGTTGGCGATGCCGATCGCCCGCCCAGCCGCATGGGCGTGTCCATCGGTGACAGTCTGGCCGCCACCTATGCCGCCATGGGGGCGCTGGCTGCGCTCAATCACCGCCATGCCACCGGCCGGGGGCAGGTGGTGGACTGCGCGCTGTACGAAGCCGTGCTGCAGGTGATGGAAAGCCTGGTGCCGGATTATGCCGCGCTCGGCCATATCCGCCAACGGTCGGGCAGTGTGCTGCCGGGGATTGCGCCGTCAAACGTCTATCCCTGCAAGGATGGCGAATATCTGATCGGCGCCAATCAGGACTCGGTATTCGGCCGGCTGTGCGAAGCCATGGGCCAGCCGCTGCTGGCTCACGATCCGCGCTTTGCCGATCATGTTGCCCGCGGCCGCCACCAAATGGAGCTGGATGGCATCATCGCCGATTGGACCGCCACGCTCACCATCGCTGAACTGGAGGACAAGATGGTCGCCGCCGGGGTGCCGGCCGGCCGCCTCTTTCGCCCGGCCGATATGCTGGCCGATCCGCATTTCGCTGCGCGCCAGGCCATTGTTGCCGTGCCGCACCCGCAGCGGGGCGAGGTGCAGATGCAGAATGTCGTTCCGAAACTCAGCGCCACGCCCGGCAGCATCAGGCGGCCGGCGCCCTGGGTAATCGGGCAGCACAATGCCGAAATATATGGCGAACTGCTTGGCATCGATGCTGCAACGCTTGCCGATCTTGCCGCGCGTGGCATCATTTGAAATCACGGGAAGGATGTTGTCATGAAACCCCTTTTGCTTGCCCTGTCCGGCCTGATGCTGCTGCAGTCCCTGCCGGCCGTGGCGGCGCACAGTTTCCGCAACAGTACCATAATCGGTCTGCGCTGCCGCCTGTCGAGCGAAACCAGCGACCGGGCCATGACCCTGCGGCTGGAAGCGCGGCAAACGGTGACCGTCATGGGCACCTACAAGGATGTGCGCTGCAGCGAACCGGTGGTGCGCGAACGCTGGCCGCTCAGCGATGGCAGCAGCATGGTGTTCCGCCGCAATCCGGACGGCAACACCATCAGACTGGAATCGGAAACACCCTGAACAGCAGCACCGCGCCCAGCCCCGCGAACAGCAGCGCCGCCCCGCGCCGCACCCACACGATCGGCACCAGCGCCAGCATCCGGTTGCCCAGCAGCACCGCCGGCACATTGGCCGCCATCATGCCCAGCGTGGTGCCGATGGTGACGGCGGCCACATCCTGAAAGCGCGCACCCAGCGCCATGGTCGCCACCTGGGTCTTGTCGCCAATCTCCACCACGAAAAAGGCGGCCGTAGTGGCCAGAAACGCCTGCCCGCCGCTGGCATGCGGTGCATCGTCCAGCCCGTCGGGCACCAGCGTCCACGCCGCCATCGCCAGAAAGCCCAGCGCCACCGCGATCTGGAACGCCGGGCTGTCCAGCCAGCCCGCCACCGCCGATCCTGCCCATGCCGCCAGCCCGTGATTGGCCAGCGTGGCCGCCAGGATGCCGGCAATCACCTGTCCCGGCTGGCGAAACCGCGCCGCCAGCACCAGCGCCAGCAGCATGGTCTTGTCGCCGATTTCCGCCAGCGCCACGATGCCGGCCGATATGGCGATGATGCTGGCGATACTGTCCACCTGCGACACCTACAATCGCTTGCGCCGGGCCGGCAATGGGCAGACAATGTTGCCGTCATGTTCATTGCGCTATTTCTTGCCGCTGCCACCGCCACAGCTTCCGTGCCAACCGCCACAGTCGCGCCGCCCGCCCAGCCGTTCGTTGTTCCGGCCACCATCGACAACGGCCTTGAAATCGAAGGCGAAGCGCTGGAGGCGGAGCAGCTGAAAAAGCGGCTGTTCATCGATGTGAAGGTCAACAACGACGGGCCGCACCGCTTTCTGGTGGATTCGGGCGCGGATCGTTCCGTGGTCAGCGACGGGCTGGCCGCGCAGCTGAACCTGCCCGCCGGGGAAACGGTGCGCGTGCAGGGCATGGCCGGCCATCTGGACGTTGCCACCGTGGAAGTGGCGGCGCTGACGCTGGGCACATCCGAAATCGGCCCGATCATCGCGCCGGCGCTGTCGTCCCGGCATCTGGGTGCAAAGGGGCTGATCGGCATCGATGCACTGGCCGATCAACGGCTGATGCTGGACTTTGAAAAGCGCACCATCACGGTGCAGGATTCGCGCCAGCCCTATGTGTCGAGCGGGCAGGAAATCGTGGTCACCGCCCGCCGCCGCAAGGGCCAGCTGATCATCACCCAGGCCGCCGTGGAAGGCCGCGATGTGTCGGCGGTGATCGATACCGGCAGCGAAGTCACGCTGGGCAACAGCGCCCTGCGCCGCCGCCTGTTCGGCACCGGCACCCCGCGGGGGATGCAGCAGATCGATCTGATCTCCGTCACCGGGCAGGTGTTGAAGGCCGAAGCCATCGTGCTGCGGGAGGTGCGCGTCGGCAATCTGTGGATGAACAATGTGGTGATGGCCTTTGCCGATGCGCCGCCGTTCGCACTGTTTGGCCTGAATGATCGCCCGGCGATGTTCCTGGGATCGGATCTTCTGTCCAGTTTCCGCCGCGTCAGCCTGGATTTCCGCAACCGCAAAGTGCGCTTCACCCTGAGGCCCAGCACACCGGGCCGCGGCTTCGTCACCAGCCGCTACTGACCGTTCTCAATCTTGCAGCGTGTTGGCCGCCAGCCGCGCGAACTGGCTGTCGCAGCCTGCCGTCACCAGCGCTTCGCCCAGTGCATCCACATTGGCCGCCGCCGTCAGTTGCTTGACGGTCAGGGTGACCGGCGTTTTGCCGCCGCTGATCGTGAACGTGCCGGCCTGTCCCGAAACCGCCGCCGGCATGGCTGCGGTCGCCTGACCCGCTGCGAACACCAGCGGCGCGCTCACCCCGTCGCCGCGCTGCACCCGCAGCGTCTGCGCCGCCGCGGTATCGGCGCGCCACAGCGCGATGTTGCCGGGATCAAGCGTGCACACGGTGTCGCTGGTGCGGATGTCCAGCGTCCACACCCCCGGCGGTGTTGGTGGGCCGCGATCCTGCCCGGTGGCACGCACCGCCCCGATGCGGGCGCGCCGCGCCGGCTTCTGCACCAACAGATCGGAAAAGGCGGCATTTTCCGCCGCCGCGCTGGGGGCGGCCAGGCTGAAGGTGCCCGGCCCGGAAAAGCTGCGCGTGCCCTTGGCGTCCAGCACCACGATCGAATCCCCGGCCTTCAGGGTCACCGGCGCATCGGGCAGGCGCTGGCCGGGTCGAAACTGCGCGGCCGAAGGCCCGGCGGCGCGCACCACCAGCGGCCCGGCCAGCGCCGGCACCGCCACCAGCAGCGCGGCCATCAGGCCCACCTGTCTAATCGAGATCATATACCCCTCCCGGTCCCACCATTTCCAATCTCTTTACCAGATACGCCAGCGCCGTGTCTTGCGGTGCAGCGGCGGAATAGTGCCTGAACGCAGCCAGTGCCCCGGCATCTCCGCGTTCGAACGCCTGATACAGCGCGGTCAGCTGCGGATCTGCCACGGCGCTGCCAATGCCGATCGGCTCATACACGGCCACCGGCTTGTCGCGGCCGCGCACCCGCACCCGGCCCATGGCGCGGAACTGTTCCAGCCCCATCTGCTCGGCGGCCTCGCCGCTCACCAGCGCTGCAGTCTTCAGGGTCTTGTTGGCACCTTCCAGCCGCGCTGCCACGTTCATCGAATCGCCCAGCGCGGTATATTGGATGCGGCCTTCGCCGCCGAAATTGCCAACGATCACGTCGCCCCAGTGCAGGCCCACCCGGGTGCGCCCCATCGCCGGCCGGTCACCTTCGGCGCTGCGGAACCGCTCTCCGGCCTGCACCATCTCCACGGCGCAGGCGCGGGCGCGCATCGCATCATCGCTGCGCGCAATGGGCGCCCCCCAGAACGCGATCACCGCATCGGCCACGAATTTGTCCAGCGTGCCGCCGTGCTTCAGCACCACCTCGCTCATCGTATCCAGATAGTCGTTCAGGGTGGCGGCCACCACTTCCGGCGGCTGGCTCTGGCACATGGAGGTAAAGCCCTCGATATCGCTGAACAGCGCGAACACCGGCCGCCGTTCGCCCTGCAGCGCCAGCCGTTCGGGCTCGCGCAAGATCTGTTCGGCCACATCGCGCGGCAGGTATTTGCCCAGCGCGCCCTGCGCAAAACGGCGCTGTTCGGCCCCCACGATGCGCGCCATGGTGGATGACGCCATCAGCGCCAGCAGCCAGCCGATGCCCAGCCCGGCGCAGGGCAGCCCATAAGTATCAAAGCCCTGGCCGTGCAGGCCATAGGGCAGCCAGCCGAGCAGCCCCACCTCGGCGATCACGAACGGCAGCAGCAGCCGGGCGCTGGCATCCAGCCCGCCAGTGAACGCGCCCAGCAGCACCGCCAGCAGCGCCAGCCCCCACATTACCAGCGGCGACAGCGGCACCAGCTTCACCCCGTCCAGTGCCTGCGCGATCAGCACGGCGTGCAGTTCCACCCCCGGCGTCGTGGTGCCCGAAAGGCGGGTGAAGGGCGTAATGAACCGGTCCACCTCCGGCAGATCGGCACCGATCAGCACGATCTTGCCGGCCACCGCGTCTTTCAGGGCGGCCGCCGTGGCCGCATCGCCAAACAGATCGACGGGCAGGGAAGCAAACACCGGGCGATCGGCAAACTGCGGCTTGCGCAGCCGCACCGCGCCTTCAAACCGCTCATAGCCCGGAACGCCGGTGATGGCGTTCACCAGCAGCGGCGGCGGACGGCGCGCCGGCACCGGCCATTGCCGCCACGCATTGTCATTGTCCACATCCAGCCGGATATTGGCGGTGCGCACCGGCGCGCTGGCCACGCCGGCGAAAAAGCCGCGCATGTGGGCTTCCTGCCACGGCATGATGAACTCGCCATTTTCCGCGGTGCTGGAATAACCGAAATAGGTGGGCGTGCGCATGTTCAGCAGCGCATCCTTCAGCACCGGGTCTTCGGGCTGCGGCTGATCGATCAATATGTCCACGCCAATGGCGCGCGGGCCCAGCGCATCCAGGTTGGTCAGCGCCCTTGCCAGCATGGTGCGGTCCAGCGGCGACCGTTTGCCGGTGGCGGCCAATGTTTCCTCGGTAAACACCACCAGCACGATGCGATCATCCTGATCGGTGCGCGGTGCATTGAGATCGGCGCGCACATCATAGAGGCCGCGTTCGGCCGACAGCGCAAACGGCAGGTTCCAGCTATAGCGTGCCGCCAGCAGCGCCAGCACCAGCACCATCCCGGTGACAAACAGGCGCAGCGGCCCGGCCTGGCCGATGGCCTGCCGCAACGTGGCCAGGCCGCTGCCCAATTGCGGCGACCTCAGCGCCCGCGCGGCGCTTGTGCCGATGGGCTGACCAACGGCTTGGCGGCATCACCGATAATGGCAAAGCCCGACCAGTAATAGGGGTGCGATGTTTCCACCGCGTCCATCATCGCCGTCTGGCTGCGGCGCAGCGCCTCGCCCACGCTCAATTGGCCGGCATCGGCGAACAGGCCGGTGATCAGCTTGGTGGTGGCATCATAGCTGTCGGGCACCGGCCAGTGGCTGGCCACCACGGCCCGCGCGCCGGCCCCGACAAATGCCCGCACCAGGCCGTCCAGTGCAAAATTGCCGCCAGTGGTGATGCCGGCTTCGCGGGTGGCCGATGCGGTGGCCGCGCCGGCGGTGTCGCAGGCCGAAAGGATGATCGTATCGGCATCCAGCGACAGGTCGAAGATCTCGCGGAAGCTTAGGAGACCGTCGCTGTCGGCTCCGCCAAAGCTGGTCAGCAGGGCCGGGCGGGCCGGACATTCCGGACGCGGTGCCGTCACCAGGCCGTGGGTGGCGAAATGGATGATGCGGTAATCCTTCAGATCATCGCGGGCCATCACGTCGCTGTCGCTGAACGCCGCGCCCGTGGCCACACTGCTGCCGCCGGCATTCAGCAGGCCGGCCGCCAGCTTCAGTTCCGCCGACGAAATCGGCCGGCCCCATTCGGCCAGCGGCCAGTCACAATCGCTGCGCGCTGCCGGCAGCGCGCCGGCCGGGATGGCAGAGGCGCGCACTGGCTCGGCATTTTCGCCAAGGCCCAGATAGGTCCGGCTGGCGCGGCTGCCAGCCAGCGCCCGCACATCCATGAAGGCGCGCGGGCTGGTGGCAGTGGAGATGATCCGGTCGCGGCCCAGCCACGCCAATCCGCGTGCATCAAAGGCATCGGCGGTCTCGTCCGCCTGCCGCGCCTGATAGGCCGGCAGGTTTGCATCGCTGGTGATCAGCAGGTTGAACGGCAGCTGCAGCAGCGCGCCATCGGGTTCCACCACCAGGTGCTGGCTGCCCATCACCAGCTGCGCCGCCGCGCCGCCCTCTGGCCCGGTGAGCAGGCCATATAGGCGGCGGGCGGCAGCGGCATCGAAGGGGTAGGTGGTGGGCCGGCCATTTTCGAACAGCACCACCGTGTCGCGGATGGATTTGACCATCTGCCCAAGGTCCGCCGTACTGGCGGCAATTTTCACCAAAGCGGCCCGTTCGCGATCGGCCACCAGCGCATAGGCATCTTCGCCCAGCAGGATCAATTTGTAATATGCCTCATCGGCCCTGAGGCTCTGTTGCAACTCAGACAGCGTGACGGTGCCGTTGCTGATCGACCGGAAGCGCGGATATTCCGCCAGACGGGCCAGCACGCCGGTCTGTTCGCGGCCCAGCGTGGCAGCCCGGGCGCGCAGATCGCTCAGCTGCGCAGCCTCTTCGGGCGTAGGCGTTTCGATCTGCGACAGGCGGGCTATATCGCCTTGGGTGCGCACGACATCGCGCGACAGGGTGATGGATTGGCGGAACAGGCTGGACGCCTCGTCACTGCCGCCCGAAAGTTCGCGGGCCAGCACCGCCTGCGTCTGCGCCACGCCGGGACGCACCAATATCTGGCTGGCATCGAACAGATCGCTGGCGGCATCGGCATCGCCCGATCCCGCCAGCTGCGCGAACCACGGTGCCAGCAGCGGCCGCAGCACTTGGCCGGCGCCCGGCGTTTCCGGCGCCTGTTTCACGATGGTGCGGAACATGGCAGCGGCAGCGTCGGCCTGGCCGCTGCGCGACAGCAGCGCCGCCTGCCGCGCCTGCGCCGCCAATAGCGCGGCCGACTGCGGAAATTGTGCCTCGGTAAGGGCCGCCGCTTCGCTCAGCAGCGCCGCCGCCTCACCCGCCTTGCCGGCGCGTTCGGCCACCATCGACAATTGCGTGGCCACGGCGGCGCGCAGCCACAGGATCGACAGCACCCGGCCCCGGCGCATCGCTGCCAGCTCGGTGCGCGCCGATTGCAGCGCCGCCTCCGCCTCTGGCCCGGCCCCCAGCGCCGCGCCGCGCAGGTACAGCGCCTGCGCGTCCAGGATCTGGATGCGTTCATCGGTGGTCAGCGTGGCTCCGGCGCCGCCAAGGCTGCGCATTGCGGCGTCATCGATGCTCAGCCGCTGCGACAGCGGCGTGTCGATATAGCCCACGGCCAGCCGGTCGCGATCGGTGGTGCCGATGGCGCTGGCCACCGGCCGCGCCAGTTCCGCCAGCGCAGCCGGGTTCTGCTGCCGGTTGAGCAGATGTGCGGCGCGGGCATTGCGCAGCAGCCGGCTGGACACCGGATCACTGGCATCCAGCGCCCGCGCCGCCTGCCCGAACAGCCGCTCGGCTTCGGCAAACTGCCCCAGATTGGATTGCTGCAGGCCCTGATTGGCCAGATATTCGGCGCTGCGCGTGAAGCCCGGCGCACCCTGCCGGTTGCGTTCCACCAAGAGATCGAAAAACTCCGCTGCCTCGGCATAGCTGGCGGCGTTGTTGCGCAGATAGGCTTCGGCCAGCGCCTGACCGGGCTCCAGGCTGCCGGCCTGAATGCGGGCAAATGCGGCGGGATCGCCGGCTTCAGTGGCCGCCACATCCACCGTGCCGATCACCGGCGCATCGGCCACCAGTGATTGCAGCCCCAGCGCCAGCGC
>DAITMD010000011.1:0-18132 GCA_036835345.1 Sandarakinorhabdus sp.
CAGCGAAAAATCAAACGGCAGCCGGCGCAGCCGCACGCCGGTGGCAGCGAAAATCGCGTTGGCCAGCGCCGGGGCGACGGCAGGATAGGCTGGCTCGCCCAGCCCGGTGACCGGATAATCCGGCGTGAGGAAGGCGACCTCGATCGGCGGCGACTGGTCCATGCGGATCAGCGGCACATCGCCGAAATTGCGCTGTTCAATGGCGCCGTCAGCAAAGCTGATGGCGTGGTTCTGGCAGGTGCCCAGTGCATCCAGCACGCTGCCCTGCACCTGGTTGATGGCACCGGCTGGGTTGACGATCTGCCGACCGACATCGCCGGCCACCCAGATTTTCTTCACCGTCACCGCGCCATCCCCGGATACGCTGGCTTCGATCACATTGGCGAAATAGCCGAGGTGGCTGAAATGGAAGGCGATGCCCAAGCCAGAGCGTTCACCGTTCTTGGGCGGCAGCTTGCGGCCCCAGCCAGCCATGGCCGCTGCCTTGTCCAGCACGGCGCGCATGCGCCCCGTGTTGTAGGGGCCGCGTGATGCCGGATCGCCGATGATGCGGGGTGCCCCCAGAAATTCGCGCCGGAACAGCAGTGGATCTTTGCCCGCTGCGTGCGCCAGTTCATCGATGAACCCCTGCGTCACGAACCCGAAGGCGTTGTTGGCCGGCGCGCGCAGGAAGCCGGTGGTGTGGATGAGCGGCAGCACGGTGGCGCCCAGCCGGAAATCCGGCACGATGCCGGCGGGAAAATCGGTCGGCCCGATGCCGGCGGCGCGCGCAAACTTGCCATCGCGGCCATAGCTGATGAAATGATTGTCCCACGCGGTGCAGCGCCCGTCGGCATCCAGCCCGGCCTCCAGATAATGCCAGCCGCCGGGGCGCAGGAAATCCTGCGTCACGTCATCCTCGCGCGTCCACGTCAGCTTCACCGGCTTGCCGGCGGCCCGCGCGATCCACGCGGCTTCAACCATATAATCATTCTGCAGCCGCCGGCCAAAGCCGCCGCCCACCCGCATCATGTGGATGGTGATATTTTCTTGAGCGACGCCCAGCGCCTTGGCGACAGCCGCGCGGCCCGGCTCCGGATTCTGCGTTGGTGCCCAGATTTCCACCTTGTCGCCGATCACCCGCGCCGTGCAGTTGATCGGCTCCAATGGCACATGGGCGATGAAGGGATAGCTATATTCGGCCGCCACCCGCCTGACGGCGCGCGCCATGCCCGCCGTCACGTCGCCGCTGGCATGCACGGGCATCTGCGGCGGCTTGTTCCTGGCTTCGGCGGCCAGTCTGGCCCAGGCTTCGCTGGATTGAAATGCCGCCGGGCTGTCCGTCCATTCCACCTTCAGGCCGCTGCGCGCGCGCTGGGCGTGCCATGTCGTGTCGGCCAGGATGGCCACGCCGCTGGCCAGCCCTTCATATTCATCGCTGCCGGCCACGATGAACGCATCGCGCACCCCGGCCATGGCCTTTATCGCTGCCAGATCGGCCGATTTCACCTTGGCGCCCTGCACCCCGCTTTTGTGGAAGGCGGCGTGCAGCATGCCGGGCAGTTTGGCATCGATGCCATAATCCTGCTTGCCGGCCACAATGGTGCGGTTGTTTACGCCGGGCTGAAAGCTGCCGATCAGGCGAAAATCCCTGGGGTCCTTCACCGCCACGCTGGCGGCATCGGGCGCGGGGAGCGCGGCGGCGGCCGCAGCGAACTGGCCATAGGGGGCGCTGCGCCGGCTGGCGGCATGCGTCACCACGGCCTTCGCCGTCGTCAGTTCGCTTGCTGGCACGCCCCACGCGCTGGCGGCGGCCTGCACGATCATGGCGCGCGCGGCCGCGCCGACACGGCGCATATTCTCGTAATGGGTGGTGGTGGCCATCGATCCGCCCGCCACCTGCCGGCCATAAGTCTTGGCGTCGGCGATGGTCGGCACGATGTCGACCTTGGCCCAATCGGCGTCCAGCTCCTCGGCGATCACCATCGGCAGGCTGGTGCGGATGCCCTGACCGATTTCGGGGTTGGGCGCCATGATGCGGATATTGCCGGTGGGCGGGATCACCACAAAGCCATTGAGCTGCCCGGCCTCGGCGGCGCCGGCGCCTTCGGGCCGGATGCCCAGATACAGCCCGCCGCCCGCTGCCAACGCAGCAAACAGGAAATTGCGGCGGCTGATCTGGATGGTCATGCGGGCCTCATGCGGTCAGAAGGCTGGTATCGAAGGGCAGTTGCCGCAGCCGTTTGCCCGTCGCGGCAAAGATCGCCCCGGCCAGCGCGGGCGCGACGCTGGGATAGGCCGGCTCACCAAGGCCGGTGGTGCGGAAATCGGTGGACAGGAACGCCACCTCCACCGGCGGCGCATCGTTCATGCGCGCCAGGCTGTAATCGCCATAGTTGCGCTGCGCCACTGCGCCATCTTCAAAGGTGATGCGCTGCCCCATCGCGGCACCCAGCGCATCGATCACGCTGCCCTGCACCTGATTTTCCGCGCCCGACAGGTTGACGATCTGCCGGCCAACATCGGCAGCCACCCACACCTTGTGCACCTTCACGCTGCCATCGGCGGCCACACTGGCCTCCACCACATTGGCGAAATAGCCCAGATGGCTGAAGTGGAAGGCGATGCCCATGCCGGTGCGTGGGCCCAGCTTGCGGCCCCAGCCGGCCATCGTGGCTGCCTTGTCCAGCACACCGCGCATGCGCCCGGTATGATAGGGCGTGCCTTCGGCATCGGCCTTGGTCTCGCCGCTGAACTCCTCGGCGATCCGGATGGCGCGCGGCGCGCCCAGCAGGGCCCGGCGATACTCCAGCAGGTCACGGCCCGCGGCCTCGGCACATTCATCAATGAAGCCCTGGGTGATGAAGCCAAAGGCGTTGTTGATCGGCGCGCGCAGCCAGCCCAGCGTTGAGGCGATCGGCAGCACTGTCACATCGGCGCGGTAATCATGGATCACACCCGATGGAAACAGCGAGGCATCGATCACCGCCGGCGGGTCCAGCTTGCCGTCGCGGCCGAAGCTGATGAAATGATCCTGCCAGCAGCTGATGTTGCCCTTTTCGTCCAGCCCGGCTTCCAGCCGGTGCCAGCCGCCGGGGCGCAGCCAGTCGTGGGCGAAATCCTGCGCGCGGTCCCAGGTCAGCTTCACCGGAACGCCGGCCGCCTTGGCGATCACGGCGGCTTCCACCGCCACATCGTTCATCAGCCGCCGCCCGAATCCGCCGCCCGATCGCATCAGGTTCAGCGTCACGTCCTCGGTCTTGATGCCCAGCGCCACCGCTACCATGCGGCGCGCGTCCTCCGGCGTCTGGGTGGAAAGCCACAGCTCGCATTTGCCGTCCTTCACGGCCGCGGTGCAGTTCATCGGCTCCAGCGCGGCGTGGGCGATGAAGGGATAGCTGTAATCGGCCGAAACGCGCTTGGCTGCGGATTTCAGTTTGCCCGGCGCGTCGCCATGGCTGATCGCGCCCGGCTGGCCCGGGCCATCTTTCAGCGCCTTGGCCGCAGCAGCGTCCCACGCCTCGGTCGATTGAAAGGCGGCATCCCCGCCTTCCCACACTGCGTTCAGTGCATCGCGGCCCTTCAGCGCCGCCCAGGTGGAGGTGGCCAGCACGGCGATGCCCTGCGGCAGCACTTCAATTCCGGGCAGGCCCACGTCGATCTGGGTTTTCAGGTCGCGGCGCTCGGCCACGTCGATCACCGCCTTCACGCCGGGCACCGCCAGCGCGGCGGCCTTGTTGGCGCTTTTCAGCGTGCCGCCGAACACCGGCGATTTGGCGATGGCGGCGTGAACCATGCCCTGCGGGCGCGCATCGATGCCGAACAGCGGCGCGCCGGTTGCCACGGCGCGATTGTCCACGCCGGGGATGCGCTTGCCCAAGATGCGGAACTGCGCCGGATCCTTCAGGGTAAGCGTGGCCGGGTCGGGCGCTTTCAGCCAGCCGGCGGCTTCGGCAAACTGGCCATAGCCGGCCTCGCGCCCGCTGGCCTTGTGATAAAGCCGGCCGCTGCCAGTGGTGACCTCGCCCGCTGGCACACCCCAGCCCTTGGCCGCCGCTTCGATCAGCATGGCGCGCGCGCCCGCGCCAAGCCGGCGCATGCGGTCAAACTGGGTGGGCGTCGCGCTGGATCCGCCGGCCAGCTGCACGCCATAGACGGCCCGGTTGCCCGGCGCCTGCACCACGCGCACCTGGGCCCAGTCCACGTCCAGCTCTTCGGCGATCATCATCGGGAAGCTGGTCTTCACACCCTGGCCAATCTCTGGCTGATGGGCGGTGATATCGATGCTGCCATCGGCACGCACGATCACAAAGGCCGACAGCGCCCCCGGCACGCTGGCCTGGGCGCCCGTGAACTGCCAGCCAAGGCTGAGGCCGCCGCCAGCCAGCACCCCGGCCTGCAGCACCGCGCGGCGATTGATCTTCATGCTGCGGCCGCCTGTTTGATGGCGGCGCGGATGCGGGTGTAGGTGGCGCAGCGGCACAGATTGCCGCTCATCGCCGCATCGATATCGGCGTCAGTCGGTTTGGGCGTGGAGCGCAGCAGCGCTTCGGCGGCCAGCAACTGCCCGGCCTGACAATAGCCGCACTGCGGCACATCCAGCGCCACCCACGCATCCTGCAGCTTGCGGCCCCACGCCGAAGCGCTCAGGCCTTCGATGGTGGTGATCTTGGCGGTGCCAACAGCCGAAACCGGCGTCTGGCAGCCGCGCACCGGCTCCCCGTCCAGCTGCACGGTGCAGGCGCCGCAAAAGCCGGCACCGCAGCCAAATTTGGTGCCGGTCAGCCCCAGCACATCGCGCAGTGCCCACAGCAGCGGCATATCCGGATCAGCGGCAACCTCCACCGGCTTTCCGTTGATGTTGAGCTTCATCGCTGTGCCTCCCTGCAGATGGACACAGCTTAGCCGCCTCGCCGCCAAGCGGCAACCGACGCTTACACCCTGATCAGGCCGGCCAGCGGTGCAGCGGGGGCTGCCGCAAACGCCGCGCGCTGCACCCGATCAGGATCCAGGGCGAACAGGCCCGCAGCAGCGCCGGCAAAGACCGCATTCAGGCTGGTGGTCGGCACAAGGTCGCGGCCGTCGTGCAGCCGGGCCAGGCCGGGCCAGTCGCCATGCACCTTGCCGCCGGCCACGCGCCCGCCGGCCAGCAGCACGGCCGATGCGGTGCCGTGATCGGTGCCGCCAGTGCCGTTGGCCGCCACCGTGCGGCCGAATTCAGTGGCGGCGATCACCAATGTCTGATTCCACGCCGGCCCCAGCCCGGCTTTCAGCGCAGCAAACATGCTGTCGAGCTGGCGCAGCTGGTTCCCCAGCCGGATCGCCTGCCCGGCGTGCGTGTCCCAGCCGCCGACATCCAGCACGGCGATGCGCGGACCGGCGGCATTGGCCAGCAATTTGGCGGCGGTGCCGGCCAGCGCCACCGGGTTGCCGGGGCCATCGGCTGCGCCGGCTGCTCCCGCCATGGCTTCGGTTGCCATTGCCTCGCCCCACAGGCGGTGCAGCAGCGGATCGCGCTCGTAAAGCGCCGTCACCCGCGCCTTCAGGGCGGCGCTGGCATCGGGCAGGTGGCTGGGCGCAAAGCTGGTGGCAGGCGCGCTGCCCTGCAACAGGGCAGGCAACGTGGCCGAAATCGCCACCGGCGGCGGCGCGGCCGGCAGCAGGGGCAGCAACCGGTTCAGCCAGCCGTCTTTCAGCGCGTAAGCGGCGTTGCCCGCGGTTTCCAGCACATTCTGGGCATCAAAATGGCTGCGCTCGCGGTAGGGGCTGGCAGCGGCATGCACCACGCAGGCCTCGCCGGCGGCAAACATGCCGGCAAAGCCTTTCAGCGCCGGGTGGGCGGCAAAATCGCTGGTCAGCGGGATCGGTGCGCCGAACTGTGCGGGCGCATCGGCCAGCGCACCGCGCAATTGCCGCAACCGGGGATCACCACGCGGCGGGATTGCCGACAGGCCGTCCATCGCGCCGCGCAGGATGATGAACACCAGCCGGCGATCGGTGGCAGCAGCCGCAAGGGCCAGCCGGGGATGCAGGGCCGCCCCGCCCACCAGCAAGCCGCTGGAAACAAAAGAACGGCGCGTGATCATCGGCGCAAAAACTCCGGAGACACCAACAGCAGCGCCAGCCCCTGTGCCGGGCTTTCGGCACGGGCGATGGCACGGGCGGTGGCGGCAGACAGGGTGCCGGGCAGCAGGCGCGGTGCCAGCGCGCGGGCATCGGCGTTGCCGGCCAGCGACGACAGGCGGTTTGCAACTTCCACGCGCCGCACCAGCCCGTCGGCGGCCGCCCAGCGCGCGGCATCGTCGGGCCAGCCGGCCGGCGATCCGGGCCGCCACACCGGCTGGCCCAGTTCGTTCAGCGCCAGCGCCAGCCGGCCATCGGGCAGATCGCGCCAACCCAGCGCCCGCACGGCCGACAGCGTCCAGTCCCACGGCGTCTTGAACTTCGCCAGCGGCTGCGCCCAGGCTTCGGGGGCCGCAATCAACGTGCGGTAGAGTGCCATCAAGGCGCCGCCGCTGGCCAGATAGGCCGCTGCCATGCGCTCCACCAGCGCCGGCGGCGGCGCGTCGGCAACGAAATGCTGCGCCAGTTTGTGCGCCAGTCGCCGCGCCGTGAGCGGATTGAGCGCCAGATCGGCCAAAATGGCCCGCGCCTGTGCCTCGCCCTCCTGTGCGTAACGCCGGCCGGCCACCGTCACGCTGCCCGGCTCGTGCAGCGCCGGGTGGAACACAAAGGCTCCGGCCGGTGCATCTGCCAGCATCGGCCGCCGGCCGAAGCCGCCAACCGACCAGCCGGTAAGCGCCCGCGCCAGCCCGCCGACATCGGCCTGCGTGTAATTTCCCGCCCCCAGCGTGTGCAGCTCCAAAATCTCGCGCGCCAGATTTTCATTCAGGCCAGGTTGTCGCCGCGCACCCCGGCGCCGGGCGATCTGGCCAAGCCGGCTGTTGGGGCCGATGGACTGGGCCTGATCCAGATAGAACAACATGCCGGGATGGCGGGTGACAGACAGCAGCAGATCGCCAAACCGTCCGGTGATGTGCGGGCGCACCGCCTCGAACTCCAGCGGCCCGCCCATTGATGCCGTGGCCAGCTTGTCGATGGAGATGGCGAAATGATTGGCCCAGAAATGCACCAGCCGCTCGGCGAAGGGGGCAGGGCTGCTCATCGCCGCGGCCAGCCGCGCCCGCACCTGCCCGCGATAGGCCTGCCGGAACGCTTGCCGCTGGTCCTTCTGCAGCTGCTCTGCCTTGGCCACGGCATCGGCTGCCGGCGGCGGCGCGCCGGCTTCAGCCTGGCCGATCAGACCCAATTGCCGCAGACGCTGCAAATTCTGGCGATACTGGATGGTCATCGCCGTTGCATCGGGCAAGGCGGCGATGGCGGCGGGGCGCGGATCAAAGCGCTCCAGCTGGGCCAGCAGCCATTTTGCGGGATCGGCCGGCAGCGGATCGTCGGCGCGCGCGCCGAGGCCGAAGCGATTGAGGGCAATGGCAGACTTGCTCATGACAACAACAACGCAAGTACTGTACGGTTTCCCCCGCACGACAAGAGGCCCGGCTGTCGCCAGCCGGGCCCCGTTGTCAGCAATTTCGCAGGTTCAGCGGTTGACCTGCCGCCGCATGAAGCCCGGCAGTTCGTCATCGCCGGACTGCGGCGGTGCCGGTTCGGGCGCCAATGTGGCCGGCGGTTCTGCCGGTTTGGCGCGCCGCGAGGACAGGCCCATCATCCGTTCAAACAGGGTGAGCGGGCGCTCCTCCTCGGCAACAGGGAGCGGCGGCGGGGCTGGTTCGGCAACCGGGCCAGCAACCGGTGCAGCCGGCGTGGCCGTTGGCGTGAAGCGGAAACCGACGGGCGGCGGCTCGTCAACCCGCTCGCCCACTTCGCCCAGATCGATGGCGTCGTCCTCAGGATCGGCAGGGCCGACCATCACCGGCAGCGGTTCCTGGACCGGATCGGCCACCGCTTCCGCCACGTCCGGCTCCGGCGTGATTTTGGCCGGAGCGGCTTCCGGGGCCGGTTCGTCAGCAGCCGCGGTTTCGTTCACCGGCAGCGGCTCGGCCGGCAGCGAGAAGATGCTGGGCTGGGCCAGGAACGCCGGCGCGGCGGGCTTCTTGGCGGGGGCATTGACCGGGATCGGCTTGGCGGCGGCATCGATGCCGGTGGCCACCACGCTCACGCGCATCACGCCTTCCAGATCGCGGTTGAACGCGCTGCCCACGATGATGTTGGCGTCATCATCCACCATGTCGCGGATGTAGGACGCGGCTTCATCGACTTCCATCAGCTTCAGATCATCGCCGCCGGTGATGTTGATGATGACGCCCTTGGCACCGCGCATCGACACTTCATCCAGCAGCGGGTTGGCGATGGCCTTCTGCGCTGCTTCAATGGCGCGGCCTTCGCCCGACGCCTCACCGGTGCCCATCATGGCCTTGCCCATTTCGCCCATCACGGTGCGGATATCGGCGAAATCCAGATTGATGAGGCCGGGCATGATCATCAGATCGGTGATGCCGCGCACGCCCTGGTGCAGCACCTGATCGGCCATCGCGAACGCATCCTTGAAGGTGGTGTTGGCGTTGGCGATCAGGAACAGATTCTGGTTCGGGATGATGATCAGCGTGTCGACATGCTTCTGCAGTTCGGCAATGCCCTCTTCGGCCGATTTCATCCGCTTGCTGCCTTCAAAGGCAAATGGCTTGGTGACAACACCGACGGTGAGGATGCCCTTTTCGCGGGCGGCGCGGGCCACCACCGGGGCAGCGCCGGTGCCGGTGCCGCCGCCCATGCCGGCGGCGATGAAGCACATGTGCGCGCCGTCCAGCGCGGCTTCCAGCTGATCCAGCGTCTCTTCGGCGGCGGCGCGGCCGATTTCGGGGCGGGCACCGGCACCCAGGCCTTGCGTGATCTTCATGCCAAGCTGGATGCGCGTGCCGGCCGGGCTCATGGCCAGCTGCTGGGCATCGGTGTTGGCGACCACGAACTCCACGCCCATCAGATCGGCAGCGATCATGTTGGCAACCGCGTTGCAGCCGGCGCCCCCCACGCCGACCACCGCGATGCGGGGCTTCAACTCGGTCAGTTCCGGTTTCGCAAATTCCAGCATCTCGTGTCTCCCGTGGCCAGATTCATACTAGTTGATGAGCGAATCGGTGGGAAGAGTCTTCACAGACTTCCCCACAGTTTTTCGAAAACACCTGTCAAGCCCCTGCTTGATGTGTTTTTCCCGTTGTTGCCGGCAGCCGGCTGGTGCCAGAGATCGCCGGGGTCTCGCGCGGCGAACAGCACCAGCCCGGCCAGTACGGCAAAGGCCGGGCCTTCCTGCGCCGCCGGCAGCCCCGAAAGCCCCCGTGGCCGGCCCACCCGCACATTGCAGCCCAGCGCGCGGGCGGCATAATCGGCGATCGAGCGCAGGTCTGCACCGCCGCCGGTCAGCACCACCCGCCGTGCCTGCGGGCCAACAAAGCCCAGCCCCGCCAGTGCCTTGGAAATCTCGCTGAACAGCAGGTCGAGCCGGGTGCGGATCACCCCCACCAGCTGCGCGCGCGGCAGTTTCTTGGGTTCGGCGCTGCCATCGTCAACCGCCGTCGGGATGATCACCGGTTCGATCTGATCGCGGGCGGTGGCCACGGCGGCCCCGTCAAAGGTCTTCAGCCGCTCGGCATTACTGCGCCTTGTGTCGAAGGCGGCGGCGATATCGTCGGTGATGTCGGCGCTGCCAAACGGCAGTGTGGCGACGCCTACGACGATGCCGAACTTGTGCACGGCGATGCTGGTCATGCCGGCCCCGATTTCGATGAGCGCCACGCCGATGTCGCGCTCTTCATCATCCAGCACGGCCAGGCTGGCGGCGATCGGGCTGGCCACCAGCCCGGCCAGACCCAGATGCGCCTGCCCCACGGCGCGGGTGAAATTGAGGATTGCCGGCGTGTCGGCGGTCACCACATGAATATCCACGCCCAGCTGATCGGCATGCAGGCCCAGCGGGCTTTCGATGCCGGGCAGGCCATCGAGCGCATACAGCGCCGGCAGCGCGTGGATCACGCTGCGGCCCTTGGGATCGATGGCGGCGCGCCCGGCCTGACGCAGCGTCACCATATCGGTGGGGGTGATGCTGGCACCGGCAATATCGATCTCGGCGCTGGCCATGGAGCTGGCCATGTTGCCGGCGGCAAAGCTGGCGATCACGCTGTCCATCTGCAAATTGGCAGAGCGTTCGGCCTGATCCATCGCGCCGCGAATGGCCATTTCGGCCTTGTCGAAATCGGTCACCGTGCCGCGCTTCAGGCCGGCGCAGGGCTTTTGCCCGCTGCCGATGATGCGGGCGCTGCCGTCGCCGGCCACCAGGGCGATCAGCGCCGATACCTTCGACGTGCCGACATCCAGCACCGCCACCGGCCGTTCGGACTGGCCGCGGCCAAGCGGGGGAAGGGGAATTCGCGGAGCCATCTTACGCTTTCATCCTCCTCAGATTTTCCGGGCCTGCGCAGCGGCCAGCCGGGCCTTTTCCGCTGCCGCCAGACTGTCGGCCACTGCCGGCCCGGCCACGATCATGCGGCCGGGCAGCCGCATGTCGAACCGGGTGAAGCGCCCGCCCAGCAGCCGGTCCGGGCCCTTGGCATCCAGCCGGGCAAAGCTGGCCAGCGCGGCCTTTGCCTGTGCCGGCTGATCCGGCAGCGACAGGGTTTCGCCGCTCTTGAACTTCAGATCCCAGCGCCTGGCGCCCACGAACACAGCGGCATCCACATCATTGCCCAGCGGTGTCGCGGCGATCAGTGCCAGCGCATCCTTCACATGGCCGTTGGCCCGCGCGCCCACCAGCAGCGGCAGGTCGTTCCAGCGTTCCAGCCGCTCGCTGGTCAGCACCTTGCCGGTCACATCGATGGCGTGCAGCTGGCGCTGATATTGCCACAGCGCCACCGGCTTGCGCTCGATCACTTCAATCACCAGCGTATCGGGCAGGCGGCGCTGCACGCTGGCATCGGCCACCCAGGGCAGCGCGGCCAGCCGCGCCCGCACCGCCTGCAGATCGGTGGCCAGCATGGCGTTGGTCGGGCCGTTCAGCACCGCGCCATAAATGGCCAGCCGGTCCTGCTCGCGCGCGCCGGTCAGTTCCACGTGCCGCACTTCCCAGCCATTGGCCGCCGTCCATTCCACAAAGCCGGCCCAGATGCGCTGCGGCACCTTCAGCGCCGCCATCAGCAGCAGCGCCAGTGCCAGCATGCCGGCCAGCACCCACTGCACCTGGCTGCGCGAGGGGCGCGGCAGATCGGCCGCATCGGGCATCCGCCGCGCGGCGCGCCTGGCGGCCTTGGGCGGCCGCGCACCGCGTTTGAGGACAGCTGCCGTCATGCCTTGCTCCCCCCTTGCTTGTCGGCCAGCGCCAGATCAATCAGGCGCTGCACCAGCTGTTCATAGGTCATGCCGCGATAGCGCGCCTGTTCCGGCACCAGGCTGAGCGGCGTCATCCCCGGCTGCGTATTGACTTCCAGCAGGAACAGGCCGGCAAGGCCCAGCGCCGGATCCCAGCGGAAATCGCTGCGGCTGGTGCCCTTGCAGCCCAGCGCCCGGTGCGCGGCCAGTGCGTGGGTCATGCAGGCCGCCTCGATTTCGGCCGGCAGCTGCGCCGGGCAGATGTGCAGCGTCAGCCCGTCGGTATATTTGGCCTCATAGTCATAAAAGCCGCGCGCCGTCTGCAGCTCGGTCACCGCCAGCGCCTCGTCGCCGATCACCGCCACGGTCAGTTCCTTGCCGGCAATGAAGGGTTCGGCCAGCAGGCTCTCGAATTGGTTCCACGGCCCCGGCACCTCTCGGCGGATGGGCTGGCCGTAATTGCTTTCGTCGGTGACAATGGCGATGCCCACCGACGATCCTTCGTTCACCGGCTTCAGCACATAGGGGCGGGGCAGCGGATCGGCTTCGAACAGGCTTTCGCTGCTCACAATGCGGCCCGCAGGCATCGGGATGCCGGCCGGCACCAGCACCAGCTTGGTCAGTTCCTTGTCGATGGCGATGGCCGATGTGGTCAGGCCGCTGTGGGTATAGGTCAGGCCCAGCAGGTCCATCAGGCCCTGCACCGTGCCATCTTCGCCCGGTGTGCCGTGCAGGGCGTTGAACACCACATCCGGGGCGGCTGCCGACAATAGCGCCGCCACACCTCGGTCCATGTCGATCTCGATGGTTTCATGGCCCAGTGTGCGGCAGGCCTGCGCAATGCCGCGGCCGGAGGTGAGCGACACATCGCGTTCGGCGGACCAGCCGCCCATGAGCACCGCGACCTTCACGCCGCCGCCTCCTGCACTCTGCCTACCCGCTGAATCTCCCATTCCAGCGTCACGCCGCTGCCGCGCAGCACGTGGGCGCGCACCAGTTCGCCCAGTGCCTCGATATCGGCAGCGGTGGCGCGGTGGCTGTTGATCAGGAAATTGCTGTGCTTGGCGCTTACTTCGGCGCCGCCGACCCTGAGGCCCCGGCAGCCGGCATTGTGGACCAGTTCCCACGCCTTGTGGGACGGCGGGTTCTTGAAGGTGGAGCCGCCGGTGCGGGTGCGCAGCGGCTGGCTGGCTTCGCGTGCCAGCGCGATGCGGTCCATCTCGGCCTGAATGGCGGCCCTGTCGCCGGGCTGCCCCTTCAGCCGGGCGGCAATCACGATGTCGCCATCGGCCATGTTGCTGTGGCGATAGCTGTAGTTCAGGGCGGATACCGGGCGCGTTTCGATGGCCCCGCTGCGGGTGACGATGGTGGCCTCCACCAGCACATTGGCCACTTCACGGCCATAGGCGCCGCCGTTCATCCGCACGAAACCGCCCACCGTGCCGGGAATGCCGCGCAGGAACTCCAGCCCCGCCACGCCGGCATCACGCGCCGCACTGCTGACCGCGATGCCCGATGCGCCGCCGCCGCACACCAGCGCATGGCCGTCTGCCGCCACCTTGCCGAACGCCTTGCCGAGTCGCACCACCACGCCCGGCACGCCGCCATCGCGCACGATCAGGTTGCTGCCCAGCCCCAGCGCCATCACCGGCACATCAACCGGCAGGGCCTTGAGGAAATCACAAAGGTCATCTGCGTCCGCCGGCTCGAACAGCCAGTCCGCAGCGCCGCCAGCCTTGAACCAGACCAGGGGTGCCAGCGGCGCGCCCGCTGTCAGTCTGCCCCGGACGGGCGGCAAGGCGGCAATGCCGATCATCCGGCCTTTGCCCTGGCAATGCCGTCCGCCAGCCCGGCCGCCCATCTGGTGATGTCCCCGGCACCAAGGCAGATCACCTGATCGCCCGGCTGCACGATCGGCGCCAGTTTTTCGGCCAGATCGTCGGCGCCGCGCACCGTTTCGGCCAGCGGGTGCCCGGCTGCCACCAGCCCGGCGGCCAGCGCTGCGGCATCGATACCGTCAATCGGCGCTTCGCCGGCGGCATAGACCGGCGCAACATATACCATGTCGGCATCGTTGAAGGCGGCGCTGAACTCGCCCATCAGACCCTGCAGGCGGGTGAAGCGGTGCGGCTGCACGACGGCGATCACCCGGCCAGCTGCGCTCTCGCGCGCGGCGGCCAGAACGGCGCGGATTTCCACCGGGTGATGGCCGTAATCATCGATGATGGCAGCGCCGTTCACCTCACCCACTTTCGTGAAGCGCCGCTTGACGCCGCCAAAGCGGGTGAGGCCGGCGCGCAGGGCATCGTCGTCCACGCCCAGTTCCAGCGCCACGGCAATGGCGGCCAGCGCGTTCTGCACATTGTGGCGGCCCGGCATCGGCAGCATCAGATCATCGATGCGGCGCTGGCCGTCGCCGGCGCCGCTACGGGTTCTGACCAGCACGGCAAAGCGGTTGCCGCCCGGCACCGGGGTTACCTCCAGCCCGCGCACATCGGCGGTGGCGGCAAAGCCGTAGGTGATGATGCGCCGGTCCGACACGCGCGGGATCAGCGCCTGCACTTCCGGGTGATCGATGCACAATATGGCCGCGCCATAGAAGGGCACGGCATGCACGAAGCTCTCGAACCCGCGCCGCACCGCATCGAAATCGCCCCAGTGATCCAGATGTTCAGGATCGATGTTGGTGACGATGCCGAACGTGCCGGTCAGCCTGAGGAAGCTGCCGTCGCTCTCGTCTGCTTCCACCACCATCCAGTCGGATGTGCCAAGCCGGGCATTCGAACCGATCGTATTGATGATGCCGCCGTTGATCACCGTGGGATCAAGGCCGCCGGCATCCAGCAGCGTGGCCACCATCGATGTGGTGGTGGTCTTGCCGTGGGTGCCGGCCACCGCCACGCAGCTTTTGAGGCGCATCAGTTCGGCCAGCATTTCGGCGCGGCGCACCACCGGAATCCGCCGGGCGCGGGCGGCGACCACTTCCACATTGTCG
This sequence comes from Sandarakinorhabdus sp., assembly GCA_036835345.1. GTDB lineage: Bacteria > Pseudomonadota > Alphaproteobacteria > Sphingomonadales > Sphingomonadaceae > Sandarakinorhabdus. The sequence goes on from DAITMD010000011.1 coordinate 14,348, forward strand.
GCCCTGATCGCGGTGGAGATCACCAGCACGGCGGCCGTCTCCACATTCTCGGCCCGCTGCCCGATGAACACGGTGATGCCCTTTTTCCGCAGGCCCTCCACCACATAGGATTCCGCCGCGTCGCTGCCCTGCACGGCAAAGCCCAGATTGGCCATCACCTCGGCTATGCCCGACATGCCGATGCCGCCGATGCCGACAAAATGGATGACGCCGATATCGGTGCGAAAGCCGGGGCGCAGCCGTATGGCGGCGTCGTGCGGCACGATGGGGGAAAGCGGTGGGTTCATGCGATCCGTCCGGTGGCGATGACAAGATTGGCCAGCCGCTTCGCCGCCTCCGGCTTGCCGGCGGCGCGCGCCGCCGCCGCCGCGGCTGCCAGGGCCTTCGGGTCGCTGGCCCATGCCGTCAAGACCTCGGCAAGGTGGGCCGGTTCAAACAGTTGTTGACGGATCATCACCGCGCCGCCGGCTTCTACCAGTGCGGCGGCATTGTCGGCCTGATGATCATCGGTGGCGATCGGCAGCGGCACCAATATGGAGGGCCGGCCCATCACCGCCAGTTCCGCAACCGTCGATGCGCCGGACCGGGCGATGACGATATGGCTGGAGGCCATTTCGGCCGGCAGATCGGGAAAATAGGCAGCGATGCGCGGTTCGATGCCGGCGGCGCGATAATCGGCCAGCATCGCCTCCCGGTCCGCGTCGCGGCCCTGATGGGTGACGTCCAGTGCGGCGCGCACCGCCGCCGGCAACAGCGCGACAGCGGCGGGCACCACGCGGTTCAAAATCGCCGCCCCCTGGCTGCCGCCGGTCACCAGCAGTTTCAGACGCGGCGCCTCGGCATCGAAAGGGGCCTGCCCGGCGGCGATCACCTCTGGCCGCACCGGATTGCCGACAAAATGCGCCCGGCGCTGCCACGAAGCCTCCATGCGGCGCACGCGTGGCCAGCTGGTGGCGATGGCCCGCACCCTGGGCGCCAGATAACGGTTGGTGCGGCCCAGCACGGCATTTTGTTCGTGGATCAGGCAGGGCAGGTATAGCGACAGCCCGGCGAGCAACCCCGGCAGTGCCGGATAGCCGCCAAAGCCCACCACCGCGCGCGGCTGCATCTGCTTGAACAGCGCCCGGGCCGTGCTGCGCCCCTTCCAGATCGACAAGGCCACCTGCGGCAGGGCGCGCCAGCCGCTGCGGCCGGTCGATGCCGCTTCCACCTTTGTAACCGACACACCGGGGAACAAGCCGGGAAAGCGCAGGCCGCGCTCGTCGGTGACCAGATGCACGCCGTGGCCGCGCGCCATCAGTTCCAGCGCCAGACAATGCGCCGGCACCATGTGCCCGCCGGTGCCGCCGGCGCACAGCACATAGGTGCCGCCGGGTCCGGGCGGCTGCTGGCGCGGCCGGCTGTCATGGCGTTCCTCGGTCATGCCAAAGCGCCTGCCGTGCGCCCGCCTGCCAGATTTACCGCCCACGGCTGGCCTTTCAGGAACGGATTGCACCGGGTCAGCGCCAGCAGCAGGCCCGCGCCGACGCAGATCGCCAGATAGGATGATCCGCCGTGGCTGATGAACGGCAGGGTCATGCCCTTGGATGGCAGCAGCGACAGGTTGACCATCATGTTAATAGAGGCCTGCAGGCCGAACTGCGCGGCCAGTCCGGCGGTGGCGAGAAACAGGAACGGATCCTCCTCGTCCATGGCCACCAGCAGGGCGCGCACCACCAGCCCCATGAACAGGCCGGCCAGCAGGAAGCAGGCGATCATGCCGAACTCTTCGCCGATGACGGCAAAGATATAATCGGTCTGCGCTTCGGGCAGGCGGAACTTCATGCGGCCTTCGCCCGGCCCGGTGCCCAGCAGGCCGCCGGCGCGGAAGCAATCCAGCGCCTTGTCGATCTGGAACGTGTCGCCGGCACCGGTGATGAACTTGTCGATGCGCGAAGCGAAATGATCGAGGGTGAAATAGGCCGCCACCAGCCCCAGCACGCCCACCGCCGCCAATATGCCGATGATGGTGAGCGACAGGCCGGCCAGCATCGCCTGCACGAGCCACACTGCCGAGATCAGCGCCGATTGGCCCACATCCGGCTGTGCGATCAGGCAGATCACTGCCATGGCCAGCAGCGCGGCGGAAATCTGCATTGTGGGCAGGCTGCGATCCTCCACCTTGAGGCTGAGGAGCCAGGCGGTGGTGACGACAAAGCAGGGTTTGAAGAATTCGGATGGCTGGAACTGAAAACCCGGCAACTGGATCCAGCGCGCCGCGCCGTTGGTGCCGCCGCCGATAAACGGCACCAGAATAAGCGCAATCAGGCACAATCCGGTGCCGAGCACCGCCAGCCGTTTCAGCATGCGCACATCAAGCATCGATGTCGCCAGCATCACCGGCACGCCCAGCGCCACCCAGCCCAGCTGCCGGTAAAGGAAATAAAGATCGTCATAGCGAAAGGCCGTGCCCGACAGGCGGCGCGCCGCCGCTGGCGACGCAGCGGCCACCGCCACGATGCCGGCTGCCACCAGCGCCAGAATGATGATCAACAGGCCTTTGTCGATGGTCCAGAACCAGCGGCCGATGGCAGAGCGGTCGCCGCGCGACAGGGCTGCCGTCAATGGCCGGCTGCTGCCCCGCCGGCGCTGATTGCCTGTCCTCACGCCGCCACCCCCTGCAACCTGGCCACGGCGGCCCGAAAGGCCTGCCCGCGATGTTCGAAATCACGATACTGGTCAAAACTTGCCGCCGCCGGGCTGAACAGCACGACATCGCCCGGCTGGGCCTGCGCCGCCGCCCCGGCAACGGCCGTTTCAAGCGTGCCGGCAATGGTGACGGCCACCCGGTCACGCAGCTGCGCGGCAAAGGCTTGTGCCGCTTCGCCGATCAGCCAGGCGCGGATCACATTGTCCAGGCGCGGCAGCACCGCCGCCAGATCGGCGGCGCCATCGCTGTCCAGCTTGGGCCGGCCGCCGGCAATCCAGTGGATGCGCGGGAACGCAGCCAGCGCCGGCGCGGTGCTGTCGGGATTGGTCGCCTTGCTGTCGTTCACGAACAGCACGCCGCCCACGCTGCCCACAGGCTCCATCCGGTGATCGAGCGCCCGGTAACTGGCAAGGCCGCGGGCGATGGCGGCGTCATCAATGCCCAGCGCGCGCGCGGCGGCCACTGCCGCCCGGGCATTTTCCAGATTGTGCGGGCCCTGCAGGCCGGGCCAGTCCGCCTGTGTGCCGGGAAGCGCAACATCTTCAATCAGCGTGACATTTGCCGGACCGCCCGCCGTGTGCCAGGTGGCTTGCGCTGCGCTGCCCACGATGGCGGTGCTGCCGGGCTTTTGCATCGCGAACAGCCGGGCCTTGGCTCCGGCATAAGCGGCCATGGTGCCGTGGCGTTCCAGATGGTCGGGCGTGATGTTGGTCAGGATCGCGACATCGCAGGCCAGGCTGTGGGTGATCTCCAGCTGGTAGCTTGAAAGTTCCAGCACCCACACGCCGCCGGCGGGCAGTGCATCCTGCGCCATGATCGGCAGCCCGATGTTGCCGCCCATGGCCGCCCGGTGACCCGCGGTGACCAGCAGGCGGCAAAGCAGTGCCGTCGTGGTCGATTTTCCGTTGGTGCCGGTGATCCCCACGACGCGGCACGGCGGCATGGCGGGCAGGGCACGCGCAAACAATTCGGTATCGCCCACCACCGGCACGCCGGCACTGGCAGCGGCCGCAAAAATTGGCGCCGAATGCGGCACGCCCGGCGATACCACCACGCCGGTCAATCCCGACAGGTTGGCGCTGTTCAGATCAACCAG
>DAITMD010000012.1:0-17351 GCA_036835345.1 Sandarakinorhabdus sp.
GGGGCCGGGGCGGAGGGCTGCACCGCGCTGAACGCTGCCATCGCCGGGCAGCCAGCCACGCGCATTGCCGATGAAAGCAGCGGCCGCGACATGCTGTACAGCAGCGGCACCACCGGCCGGCCCAAGGGCGTGCGCGGGCCGCTGCCGGAAGGGCCGATCGACCAGGTGGATGCGCTGTCTGGCCTTGTGGCGGCGCTGTACCAGTTCGGGCCGGGGATGCGCTATCTCTCGCCGGCACCGCTCTATCATGCTGCGCCGCTGCGCTATTCGCTGGCGGTGCACAAGTTCGGCGGCACCGTGGTGGTGATGGAGAAATTCGATCCGGAAACCTATCTGGCGTTGGTCGAACAGCACAGCATCACCCACAGCCAGCTGGTGCCGACCATGTTCGTGCGGATGCTGAAACTGCCGGAAGACGTGCGGACGCGGTACGATCTGTCCAGCCTGAAAGTGGCCATCCACGCCGCTGCGCCGTGCCCGGTGGACGTGAAGCAGGCCATGCTCAGCTGGTGGGGGCCAGTAATCTATGAATATTACAGCGCCACCGAAGGCGCTGGTTTCACCGCGATTTCGCCGCAGGAATGGCTGGCGCGGCCGGGCAGCGTGGGCAAATCCATCCTGGGCGAAATCCGCGTGATCGATGATGACGGCAATCTGCTGGGCCCGAACCAGACCGGGCGCATCTTCTTCCACGGCGGCGGCAGCTTCAGCTACCACAATGATCCGGGCAAGACCGCCAGCGTGATGGGCGAACATGGCGCCACCTTCGGCGATATCGGCCATGTCGATGAAGACGGCTATCTGTTCCTGACCGATCGCGCCGCGTTCATGATCATTTCGGGCGGGGTGAACATCTATCCGCAGGAAGCCGAAAACGCGCTGACCCTGCACCCGGAAGTGGCCGATGTGGCGGTGTTCGGCGTGCCCGATGCGGAAATGGGCGAGGCCGTGCACGCGGTGGTGCAGCCGCGCGACATGGCCCGCGCCGGGCCGGCGCTGGAGGCCGAACTGATCGCTTTCGTGCGCGGGCGTCTGTCCCATGTGAAATGCCCCAAGCGCATCGATTTCCGCGCCGAACTGCCCCGCCACGACACCGGCAAGCTCTACAAGCGGCTGCTGAAAGACGAATATTGGGCCAAGGCCGGGTGATGCGGCGGATCCTGAGGGCGCTGCTGCCCGTCCTGCTGCTGCGTGCCCTGCTGCTGCCTGGCCTGCTGCTGCTCGCTGCCCCGGCGCTGGCGGTGCCGGCGCTGTGGACGGCCAGCAAGGGCGGGCAGACCGTCACCATCTATGGCACCATTCATGCGCTGCCGCCCGGCACCAACTGGCTGACTCCAAAGGCCCGCGCCGCGCTGGCAAGGGCCACTTCGCTGGTGGTGGAAATCGTGCCGTCAGACGATGCGGGTGCCAATGCGCAGTTGATCCGGCAGATCGGCATGTTGCCTGCGCCGGTGCCGATCCGCAGCCGCCTGCCGGATGATCTGAAGCCCAGATATGATGGCATCGTGAAATCCAGCAACCTGCCGCTGGCCGGCCTGGACGGCATGAAAAGCTGGTTCGCCGCGCTCAGCCTGGTGCAACTGGAAATGCTGATGGCCGGCATCGATCCAGCCGCCGGCGTGGACGTGACGCTGATCGCCCGCGCCCGCGAAATGGGCAAGCGGCTGGTGCCGCTGGAAACCGCGCGCGGCCAGCTGGAATTGTTCAACAGCCTGCCGGAAGCCGAACAGCGCCTGCTGCTGGCCTCTGCCGTGGCCGATGTCGGCCAATCCGCCACCACGATGCAGGGGCTGGTGCAGGCGTGGTCGGCCGGCAATGTGGACAGTATCCGCAGCGAATTTGACAACAGCGGCCTGTCGCCGGCGCTCGACAAGCGCCTGCTGGGGGACCGCAACCTGGCCTGGGCAGATTTTCTTGCGGCCCGCAAGGCACCGGGCCGGCACGTGTTCGTTGCAGTGGGCGCCGCCCACATGGCCGGGCCGGACGGGCTGATCGCCCTGATGAGTGCGCGCGGCTTTCGGGTGAGGCGCGTCGAATGAGAGGGCTGCCGGCGGCGGCACTGCTGATCGCCGTTGCCGGCTGCACCGATGCGCCCGGCGCGCGCGAAGCCGAAGCGGCGGTGGCGCAGTTTCACGCCGCGGTGAACGCCGCAGACGTCGCTGCCATTGATGCGCTGCTCGCCCGCTCGGCCCGGGAGCTGCGCCCCGGCGTTGGCACGGCGCGGGCCTTTGCCGGCCTCACGCAGCGCCATGGCCGCTATCAGGACGGGCAGGCGGCGCGGATTGACCGGCAGGCGGGGCGCACCCGCGTCGTGTGGCAGGCACGCTATGAACACGGGCCGGTGCGCGAGGTTCTGGTGCTGATCCGCGAAGCCGGCGCCGTGAAGATCGAAAGCTATACCGACAATCGCTGACCGGCGGCGCCCCTGTCCTACACGGGCTTGCGCTGCTATGCTCTGCGCCCTGTCTCAGTTTCTTGAAACCGACCGGCAAAAGCGCCGAAACCCACCAGAATCGGAAAAATTGGCAAAATTGGAGCACCGCCGCCCCGCCATGGCTTGCCTTTCACGCCCATCTCCCCTATGCGCGCCGCTTCGCTGTGACAGCGCCATTTTCGCATCCCTGGAGGCGGCGGCTGGCAGAGCGACCATATCCATCAGGAGCGAGCAATGAGTGAAACCTTCAAGCTCGCGGCTGAACTTCGCGCCAAGGCAGGCAAGGGAGCCTCCCGCGCGATCCGCCGCGAAGGCCGTGTTCCGGCCGTGATCTATGGCGCAGGCAAGGCTGCGACCACCATCCACATCGAGGAAAAGCTCCTCGTGCGGGCCCTCAACACCGGCCACTTCATGAATGCCGTTGTCGAACTGGAGCTGGACGGCAAGGCCATCCGCACCCTGCCGCGCGACGTCGCCTTCCACGCGGTGTCTGACCGCCCGATCCATGTCGATTTCCTGCGCCTGACCGGCAACAGCGTTGTCACCGTGACGGTGCCGGTGCACTTCGTGGATCAGGATGAATCCGCGATCAAGCAGGGCGCGATGCTGAACATCGTCGCCCACGAACTGAAGCTGGATTGCCCCAGCGACAAGATCCCTGACGATATCACCATCAGCGTGGCCGGCCTGCAGATCGGCGCGTCGATCCATATCGCCGATGTGAAGCTGCCGGCCGGCGTGAAGCCGCACGGCCGTGAAGCCGATCTGACCATCGCCACCATCGTTGCGCCCAAGGCCCTGCGCAGCGAAGACGGCGAAGCCGCCGCCACCGAAGAGACGGCGGCGTAACCGATGCAGCCTGCCCCTGCTGAACCGGCAGGGGCAGGCGCTGCCATCCCGGCGATGCAGATACTGGCCGGCCTCGGCAATCCCGGCGCAGCTTATGCGCTGCACCGGCACAATATAGGCTTCATGGCCATCGATGCCATCGCGGCGCGGTGGGACATCGGCCCGTTCAGGCCGCGTTTTCAAGGGCTTGCCGCCGATGGCCGCATTGGCCCGGCCAAAGTGCTGCTGCTGAAGCCTGCGACCTTCATGAACGAAAGCGGCCGCAGCGTTGGCGAGGCCGTGCGCTTTTTCAAACTGGATGCGGCCACCGCGCTCAGTGTGTTTTATGATGAACTCGATCTCGCGCCGTTCAAGCTGAAGATCAAGCATGGCGGCGGCGCGGCCGGCCACAACGGCATCCGCAGCCTGGATGCCCACATCGGCGCGGATTACCGCCGGGTGCGCATCGGCATCGGCCATCCCGGCCACAAGGACCGGGTGACCGGGCATGTTCTGGGCAACTTCGCCCGGCAAGAGCTTGATCCGCTTGCCGATTTGCTGGGCGTGATGGCGGATGAACTGCCGGTTCTGCTGGGCGGGGACGAAGCCCGCTATCTGTCCGATGTCGCGCTGCGCTTGCAGGCCATGGCTCCTGACGGGTAGGGGCAGGCAAACGCCTTTTTCAGTCGGACCAAATACTCATGCCCATCCGTGTCGGTATCGTCGGCCTGCCCAATGTCGGCAAGTCCACGCTGTTCAATGCGCTCACCGAAACGGCGGCGGCGCAGGCGGCCAATTATCCGTTTTGCACCATCGAGCCGAACGTGGGCAACGTGGCGGTGCCCGATCCGCGCCTCGATGCGCTGGCGGCCATCGCCAAGAGCCAGAAGATCATCGAGACGCAGCTGGGATTTACCGACATTGCCGGGCTGGTGAAGGGCGCATCCAAGGGGGAGGGGCTGGGCAACCAGTTCCTCGCCAACATCCGCGAGACCGATGCGATCGCCCATGTTCTCAGGTGTTTCGAGGATGACGATGTAACCCATGTGGCCGGCCGCGTGAACCCGGTGGAGGATGCTGAAACCGTCGAGACCGAGTTGATGCTGGCCGATCTTGAAAGCCTGGACAAACGCCTGCCGGCGCTGGCCAAGAAGGCGGCGCAGGGCGACAAGGAGGCCAAGGTGCAGGTGGCGATCCTGAGCCAGGCCCATGCCCTGCTGCAGCAAGGCAAGCCGGCGCGGATGGTGGAGCCCAAGGACGAGGAGGAGGCCCGCGCCCTGAAGACCGCGCAGCTTCTGACCACGAAACCAGTGCTTTACGTCTGCAATGTCGAGGAAGCCAGCGCCGCCACCGGCAACGCGCTGAGCGAAGCAGTGGCCGCCATGGCGAAGCAGGTGGGCGCGAAATCGGTGGTGGTTTCGGCCGCCATCGAGGCGGAGATCGTGACGATGGAGCCGGCCGACCGGCAGGAATATCTGGAGAGCCTGGGCCTGCACGAAACTGGCTTGGCCCGGGTGGTGCGCGCGGCTTACGAACTGCTGGGCCTGATCACCTTCTTCACCGTTGGCCCCAAGGAGGCGCGGGCGTGGACGGTGAAGCTTGGCGCCAAGGCGCCGCAGGCTGCCGGCGAGATCCACGGCGATTTCGAGAAGAAATTCATCCGCGCTGAAACAATCGCTTATGATGACTATATCAAGCTGGGCGGTGAAGGCCCGGCCAAGGAAGCGGGCAAGCTGCGGGCCGAAGGCAAGGATTATATGGTGGCCGATGGCGATGTGATGCACATCCTGCACGGCGCCTGAAATGCTCAGCCGCCGCACCCTGATCGGATCCATGCTGGCCGCCCCGGCAGCGGCGCAGGTCGATCTGGGCTTTGCCGACAATGGCATGCGGCCGCTCACCAGCGCCTTCCCGCAGAAGGGCGCGATGATCCTGCAGCGGTCCAGCCCGCCGCTGCTGGAAACCCCGATCAGCGTGTTCGACGCGCATGATTTCACCCCGAACGACCGCTTTTTCGTACGCTGGCACTATCCCTTCCCGGTCAATATCGATCCGGTGAAGCACCGGCTGCGGGTGGATGGCAATGTCGGCCGCGCGCTCAGCCTTTCGCTGTCCGATCTCGGCGCATTGCCGCGACATGCCGTGGCGGCAGTGAACCAGTGCGCCGGCAATGGCCGCGGCCTGTTCACGCCGCGGGTGCCGGGCGCGCAGTGGGGCAATGGCGCGATGGGCAGTGCGCTGTGGGAAGGCGTGCGCCTGAAGGATGTGCTGGCACTGGCCGGGGTGAAGGCCGGCGCGGTGGCGGTGCGCTTTGGCGGGCTGGACGCGCCGCTGAACGAGGGCGCGCCCGATTATGAAAAATCCCTGCCCATCGATCACGCCCTGTCGGACGATGTGATGATCGCATGGGCGATGAATGGCGCGGCGTTGCCGCTGCTGAACGGCTTTCCACTGCGGCTGGTGGTGCCGGGCTGGTATTCCACCTATTGGGTGAAGATGCTGGACCGGATCGAGGTGCTGACGGCGGCGGATGGCCGGTTCTGGACGGCCAAGGCTTATTTGCAGCCGGCCAATGCGCTGGCCGACACGCAGCCGGGTGCAGCGGCAGGCCCGCGCGTGCCGGTTACGGTGATGCGGCCGCGCGCCGTGATCACCAACATCACCAGCGGCGCGACATTGCCGCCGGGGCCGCTCACCGCCATTCGCGGCGTGGCGCTGGGCGGGGATCACGGCGTGGCCGTGGTGGAGATATCGGCCGACAATGGCCGCACATGGCTGCCTGCCAGGCTTGGCCCCGATCATGGCCGCTATGCCTTCCGGCGCTTTGTAGGGGCACTGCATCTGCCGCGCGGCCGTCACATCATCCTGGCCCGCGCCCGCAATACCGCCGGGGTGGAACAGCCGTTGGCGCAGAACTGGAATCCATCGGGTTACAACCGCGCCGGCATCGATCCGGTAGCGGTGGAGATTGTTTGATGCGCCTGCTGCTTCTGTTGCTTGCGGCTGCTCCTGCCGCGCTGCCGATGGTGGCCACGCCGCCGCCAACGGCTGCTGTTGCGGTGGAATTGCCTGATGATGATGGCCTGCTGCCCGAACGTTATGGCGTGTCGGCCGATGCGGTGAACGGCAATTGCCTGGCCTGCCACAGCGCCATGATGATCACCGCGCAGCCGCGCCTGAGCCGGGTGCAGTGGGGCGAAACCATCGCCAAGATGCGCAGCGTTTATGGCGCGCCGATCGATCCGGCGGACGACAAGGCCATTCTGGATTGGCTGGTCGCTGATTGACCGGTTCATGTTGCACCCGCTAAGGCCCAAGCCGTGTCGAAGCCGCTGTCCTTCCAGTCGATGATCCTCGCGCTCCAGCAATATTGGGGCGCGCAGGGCTGCGTGATCCTGCAGCCCTATGATCTGGAGGTGGGTGCCGGCACATTCCACCCGGCGACCACGCTTCGCAGCCTGGGCGCAGGCCACTGGAACGCCTGCTATGTGCAGCCCAGCCGCCGGCCGTCCGATGGTCGCTATGGCGAAAATCCCAACCGGCTGCAGCATTATTACCAGTTTCAGGTGATATTGAAGCCCAGTCCGCCCGATCTGATCGGGCTGTATCTGGGCAGCCTTGATGCCATCGGCATTGACCGTGCCCGCCACGATATCCGCTTTGTGGAGGATGACTGGGAAAGCCCCACGCTGGGCGCCTGGGGCCTGGGCTGGGAAGTGTGGTGCGACGGGATGGAGGTGAGCCAGTTCACCTATTTCCAGCAGGTGGCCGGCCATGACTGCGCGCCGGTGGCGGGTGAGCTTACGTACGGGCTGGAACGGCTGGCCATGTATATCCAGGGCGTCGAGAGCGTGTACGATCTGGCGTATAATGATCCGGACGGTCCATCACCGACCACATACGGCGATGTATTCCTGAAGCAGGAACAGCAATTCAGCGCTTACAATTTCGAGCATGCCAACACCGAGCGTTTGACGCAGCATTTCAAGGATGTGAGCGCCGAATGTCGGGCGCTGGTCAGCAAGGACCTGGCGCTTGATAAGCGCATGCCGCTGCCAGCGTACGATCAAGCCATCAAGGCCAGCCATCTCTTCAACCTTCTCAACGCGCGCGGCGTGATTTCGGTGTCAGAGCGGCAGGCCTACATTGGCCGCGTGCGCGACTTGGTGAAGGAAGTTGCAGACTGTTGGGTTGAGCAGGCTAAGGCCAAAGGCGCCATTCCCACCCCCAGCCCCTCCCGCATGCGGGAGGGGAGCAAATGAAGTTCTTGCTCGAACTCTTGTCGGAGGAAATTCCGGCGCGGATGCAGGCGGCGGCGGCTGAACAGCTTCGCACGCGCTTTGCGGACGCACTGAAGGTCGCCGGGCTGGCGCATGGCGCGGTAACGGCGGATGCGACACCGCGCCGGCTGTGGTTGATTGCCGATGATGTGGCCGCCGCTTCCGAAGGCAGCGCTGAGGAACTGAAGGGCCCGGCGGCCACCGCCCCGGCGCAGGCGATCGAAGGCTTCCTGAAAAAGACCGGCCTGAGCCGCGAGCAGCTGGAAGAGCGCGAGACGCCCAAGGGCGCCGTGCTGTTTGCAGTGATCCGGCGCGAAGGCCGGACGGCGGGCGAGATTCTGGCCGAGGCCATTCCGCAGATCGTCCGCGAATTCGCCTGGCCTAAATCGATGCGCTGGGGCGTGGCCAGTGAGGCCTCCACCGCGCCGCGCTGGGTGCGGCCATTGACCGGCATCGTCGCGTTGCTGGATGGCAATGTGGTGGCGTGTGCGGCGCACGGGCTGACCGCGGGCCGGGAGACGCGCGGGCATCGCATCCATGCGCCGGGCGTGCTGAGCATCACCAGCGCCGCCACCTATGTGGAGCAACTGCGCGTCGCCCATGTGCTGGCGTGCAGCGCCGAGCGCCGGCAGATCATCGCTTCGCGTGCAGCCGAGCTTGCCGCCGGGGCCGGGCTGGCGCTGATCCCGGATGAGGGGCTGGTGGCGGAGAATGCCGGGCTCACCGAATGGCCGGTGCCGCTGCTGGGGCGCTTCGATCCCGACTATCTGTCAGTGCCGCGCGAGGTGATCGTGCTGACGATGCGGACCAACCAGAAATATTTCGCGCTGGCCGATGGGGCAGGGGCGCTGGCCCCGGCCTTCATCTGCGTCGCTAATCTGGAGGCGAATGACGGCGGCGCTTCGATCGTGAACGGCAATCAGCGGGTGCTTTCGGCGCGATTGTCGGATGCGCGCTTTTTCTGGGAGCAGGATCTGGCCACGGTCCGTGAACGCGGGCTGGAGGCGTTTCTGCCCAAGCTGAACGATATCGTGTTCCACGAGAAATTGGGCACGGTGGCCGACAAGGTTGAGCGGGTTGCGGCGCTGGCGGCGTGGCTGTGCGAAAGCGGCGCAGTGCCGGCCGATCCAGCGCAAGCCGAGAAAGCCGCGCGCCTCGCTAAGGCCGATCTTGTCTCCGCCACGGTGGGCGAATTCCCGGAATTGCAGGGCCAGATTGGGCGCTATCTGGCGCTGGCGGTGGGCGAGGATTCGGCGGTGGCCGATGCGATCCGTGATCATTACAAGCCGGCGGGGCAAGGCGACGACGTGCCGACCGCGCCGGTGAGCGTGGCGGTGGCTTTGGCGGACAAGTTGGACACATTGGTCGGGTTCTTTGCCGTCAATCAGCGCCCTACCGGTTCCAAGGACCCCTTTGCACTTCGGCGAGCGATGCTAGGAGTTATCGCCGTCGTATTGAATAACAACTTGTTCCTCAATCTTGGTGACGTACTGGAGTATGCACGAAACCAATACGTCGAGCGTTTAAGCCAGAGGTTCATTGCTGTTGATTTATTTACATGGGCTGATGAGTCGCGAGCTTTGTATCCCTATCTGATCGGAGACGATTGGTCAGGAGCAATCGGGTTCTTTCCCTTAGCTGCGGACAAATATGCAGGTGATGGCCCTGATAAGGAGCTTGTCTGGGCTGACGCGTTTTCCGGTCCGCGCGAGCCAGCGGTAAAGATTGCGGACGAGAACGATGTTGTAGAGGGGTTGATTGGATTTGCACTTGATCGGCTTCGCGTACGGCTTCGCGAAGAGGGGATCGACGCCGGTATTGTGCGGGCGTTCGTGCAAGAAGACTACGCTGAGTCACAAACGCCAACCACCGAAGAACTCATTGCTGATTTTCAAGATGACCCCGTTGAGAAGCGGTTTAGGCAGCCACTTAACTTGGTTCAAATCGTATCCGGTGTCCAGCAGGCTGCTCAAGCTCTTCAAACATCAGGTGGCTTGGATGCTGCGGCAGCGTACAGGCGGGTTGCGTCAATCCTCGGCTCTCAACAATTCTTAATACCCAGCGAGCTAAATTTTGACTCCGAAGAGCCTCCGGCAAGCTTGGTTCTCAATCAAGCGATCAGCGGCCTTTCAATCGATCTAAAGGGGCTCACTGCAACCCGGAATTATGCTCAGGCGATCTTGGAAGTTGGCAAGCTGCGGCCACTGATTGACAAGTTTTTCACCGATGTGATGGTCAACGATCCCGATCCCGCCGTTCGCGCGCGGCGGCTGGCATTGCTGGCGCGGTTTCGCGATGCGGTGCATCAGGTGGCGGATTTTTCGAAGATTGAAGGGTGAGCCGCGCGCGCGGCTTGTAGGGGCAGATCATGCAGTCAGTGTTCAAATTCGGCGGCGGAACGGCAGAGGGGGACGCGCGGCAGAAGGAATTGCTGGGCGGCAAGGGCGCGAACCTTGCCGAAATGGCCGGCATCGGGCTGCCGGTGCCGCCGGGCCTGACCATCGCCACCCATGTGTGCGCCGCCTATTATGACGCTGGCGGCAGGCTGCCCGATGATGTGCAGCGCGATGTTCTGACGGCGTTGACGTTCGTTGAAGAGACGACGGGCAAACGCTTTGGCGATCCGGCCAATCCGCTGCTGGTTTCGGTGCGGTCGGGTGCGCGGGTTTCGATGCCCGGCATGATGGACACGGTCCTCAATCTGGGCCTGAACGATGTGACGGTGGAGGGCCTGTCGGCCGCCAGCGGCAATGCCCGCTTCGCGTGGGACAGCTATCGCCGCTTCATCCAGATGTACGGCGATGTCGTGCTGGAACTGGATCATTACCTGTTCGAGGACGCACTGGAAATCGCCAAGGAAGACAAGGGTGTCACGCAGGACACCGGACTGGACGCGGATGATCTGAAGAAGCTGGTGGCGCGCTATAAGGCGATTGTGGAGCAGGCGCTGGGCCGGCCGTTCCCGCAGGATCCGCACGAGCAGCTTTGGGGCGCAATTGGTGCGGTGTTCGGATCGTGGCGGTCTGACCGGGCGCGCACCTATCGCCGGCTGAATGATATTCCCGAAAGCTGGGGCACGGCGGTGAACGTGCAGGCGATGGTGTTCGGCAACCTGGGCGACACATCGGCCACCGGCGTGGCCTTCACGCGTGATCCCAGCACCGGCGAAAAGGCCTGGTACGGCGAATATCTGATCAACGCGCAGGGTGAGGATGTGGTGGCCGGCATCCGCACGCCGCAGTATCTTACGAAAGCCGCGCGGGAAAAGGCCGGAGCCAAGGCGGCTTCGATGGAAGAGGCCATGCCTGAGGTGTTTGGTGAACTGGGCCGGGTGTTTGACCTGCTGGAAGGCCATTATCGTGACATGCAGGATATCGAATTCACGGTGGAGGATGGCCGCCTGTGGATGCTGCAAACCCGCAGCGGCAAGCGCACCGCCAAGGCGGCGCTGAAGATCGCGGTGGACATGGTGGGCGAGGGGCTGATCACCGAGGCCGAAGCCGTGTTGCGTGTGGAAGCCAGCGCGCTGGATCAGTTGCTGCACCCGACGCTTGATCCCAAGGCGGTGCGCGACGTGATTGCGCGCGGGCTGCCGGCCAGCCCCGGTGCGGCCAGCGGTGCCGTGGTGTTCGACAGCGATACCGCCGAGCAGCGCGCCCGCACCGGCGAGGCGGTGATCCTGGTGCGGACCGAAACGTCGCCTGAGGATATCCACGGCATGCATGCAGCGCGCGGCATTTTGACGGCGCGCGGCGGCATGACCAGCCACGCCGCCGTGGTGGCGCGCGGCATGGGCCGGCCCTGCGTGTCGGGGGCCGGCAGCATCAGCATCGATCTGGCGGGGCGCACCATGGCCTGCGGTGGCCGGCGCATATCCGAAGGGGAGCGGATCACCATCGATGGCGCCACCGGCGATGTGATGCTGGGCCAAGTGGCGACGGTGGAGCCTGACCTGTCGGGCGATTTCGGCACGCTGATGCTGTGGGCAGACCGGCATCGCAGCATGAAGGTGCGCACCAACGCCGAAACACCGGCGGATTGCCGGGTGGCGCGGCAGTTCGGCGCCGAAGGCATCGGCCTGTGCCGCACCGAGCATATGTTCTTCGAGCCCAGCCGCATTACCGCCGTGCGCCGCATGATCCTGGCCGAGGATACGGCCGGGCGCGCAGCGGCGCTGGCCGAGCTGCTGCCCGAACAGCGGGCCGATTTTGCCGAGATTTTCCGGGTGATGGCCGGCCTGCCGTGCACCATCCGCCTGCTCGATCCGCCGCTGCATGAATTTCTGCCGCACGATGATGCCGGCTATGCCGATGTGGCGCAGGCCTGCGCCCTGCCGGAAACGCTGGTGCGCCGCCGCATCGAGGAATTGCACGAATTCAACCCGATGCTGGGCCATCGCGGTTGCCGGCTGGGCATCACCTATCCCGAAATCTATGCCATGCAGGCCCGCGCCATTTTCGAGGCGGCGGTGCTGGTGGCCGAGGAAACCGGCGAGGCTGTGGTGCCCGAAGTGATGGTGCCGCTGGTGGCGACGGCCCGCGAGCTTGAGATCACCAAGGCGCTGATCGATGCAGAGGCCGCCAAGGTGTTTGCCGAGGCCGGACGCACGCTGGATTATCTGGTCGGCACCATGATCGAACTGCCGCGCGCCGCCCTGCGCGCCGGCGAGATTGCCGGCCACGCGCAATTCTTCAGCTTTGGCACCAACGATCTGACGCAGACCACGCTGGGCATCAGCCGCGATGATGCGGCGCGGTTCCTTGGGCCTTACGTGGAGCAGGGGATTTACCCGAAGGACCCGTTCGTTTCGATCGACGAGGACGGGGTGGGCGAACTGGTCAGCATCGCGGCCGAACGTGGGCGCGCCGCGAAATCGGGCCTGAAGCTGGGCATCTGCGGCGAGCATGGCGGCGATCCGGCCAGCATCCGTTTCTGCGAAGAGCTGGGGCTGGATTATGTCAGCTGCTCGCCCTACCGGGTGCCGATTGCCCGGCTGGCGGCGGCGCAGTCTGCGCTGAAGCGCGGCCTGTGAGTATCGCGCCGCGATAGTCACGGACTCGCGCGAGGCTTGCCGGAAGCCCGTTCGACGTCACGTCAGGATTGGCCGCGCTTCAGCGCTTCCATATCCACCAGCCGGTGGCGAGGCCGATGGCAAAGCCGCCGAGCACATAGGCCCAGATTTCGCCGAACAGCCAGCTCATCGCTCGGCCCACACGGCGTCTTGAATGCCGGGGTGGCGCTTCAGATCGGCCAGCACGGCGGCGCGGGTGGGGCCATCGGCGGTGCCGGATACCCGCGCGATGCGGCTGACGAGATTGTCAGGGCCGCGAAAGCCCACGCTCCCATCTGCAACCCCGTGGGCGCTGAGCGCGGCGGCTGCGGCTGTGCCCAGCTGTGCCATGATCGTTTGCCCGTGATGCATCGTTGCGCCGCGCGCCAGCACGGCGGTGGCGGCAAGGCCGGTCAGCAATTTTACGGCGCTGTGCATGGCTTCCCCTAAACTGCTGTGCAAACAACTGGCAAGCCGCGCCGCAGCCGGCTATCGACAGGCCAATGGCGCATCAGCCCAAACTTGATCCGCTGCTCAGGCGGCGCAGCCTGCCGGCCGGGGCAGAGGCTGATTACCGCATGTTGCGCGATGGCTGGCCGGTGCGGACCCTGCGCTGGGCCGGTGAGCGCACCATCCTGATCATCACCGGGCGCGGCGATTTCATCGAAAAATATGCCGAGACCATCCACGATCTGGTGGACGCTGGCTGCGGCGTGGCCATTTTTGATTGGCGGGGGCAGGGCCTGTCGCGCCGGCTGGGCAAGACGCCGCAACATGGCGCCTCGCCGGGGTTCGACATGTGGCTGAACGATCTGGCCGAACTTGTCGAGTGGGCCGGCGGCGGTGCGTCGGTGCAGGCCATCGCCCATTCGATGGGCGGGCATCTGTTGCTGCGCCATCTGGCGGCGGGCGGCGGCGGGGTTGAACGCGCGGCGCTGCTGGCGCCGATGACTGGTTTGACCGCCAAGCCGCTGGGGCCGGCGATCACGGCCCGCGTGGCGCGCTGGCAAGTGGCCCGCGGGCGCGGCGAGGATTTCGTGTGGGGCGGCGGGGCCTATGCGCCCGGCGGCGCGGGGGCCACACGGCAACGCTGGTTGACCAGCAGCGCCGAGCGTTATGATGATGAACGCTGGTGGGTGGGGCAATATCCGGCGCTGGCGCTGGGCAGCGCCACCTGGGGCTGGCTGGATGATGGCTTTGCCAGCATCGCCGCGCTGACGGCGCCGGGCGTGCCGGAAGCCATCAGCGTGCCCACATTGTTCCTGATCCCGGACCGCGATGCCCTGGTGGACAGTGCGGCAACCCGCCGGCTGGCCGCGCGCGTGCCCGGCAGCAATATCGGCGAATATGCCGGTGCCGGCCACGAACTGCTGCGTGAAGCAGCGGATTGCCGGGCCGACGTGTTGCGCCGTATCCTGAGTTTCTTTGAGCCTGAACCATGACCCGCACCGATTTCGACATCGCCATCATCGGCGCCGGCATCGCCGGGGCGAGCACGGCCTGGGCGCTGCTGGAACGGGCGCCGGCACTGCGCGTGCTGCTGCTGGAGATGGAGGAGCGGCCGGGCTATCACACCACGGGCCGATCGGCGGCGGTGTGGGTGGAAAGCTATGGTGGGCCGGCCATCGTGCCGCTCACCCGCGCCAGCCGTGCATTTTTCGGTGCGCCGCCAGATGGCTTCGGGCCATTGCTGGAGCACCGGCCCGACCTGTTCATTGAGGGGCCCGATGATGCCGGCGCGCTGGATCGGCTGGCAGCGGAAATGGATCAGGGCGGCGTGCACCATGAGTGGCTGAGCGCGGCTGAGATGGAGGCGCTGCCCACCGGGCCGATGCTGAGGCCGGAATGGAAACGGCGCGGCATCGTGGAGCCGGATTGCCATGATATCGACGTGGCGGACCTGCATCAGGGGTTTCTGCGCGGGTTCGGCGGTGCCAAACCCACGCTGGTGACCGATGCCGAAGTTGCCGGGCTTGAGCGGGTTGGCGGGCAGTGGCGGATCCTCACCAGAGCCGGCGAATTCGCGGCGACCACGTTGGTCAACGCTGCCGGCGCTTGGGCCGACGGTGTGGCGGCGCTGGCCGGGGCCGCGCCGCGAGGCATCATGCCGCTCAGGCGCACCATGGCGGTGCTGCGCATCGATCCAGAGCCGCCGGCGGACATGATGGTGGTGATGGATGCCAGCGGACAGTTTTATTTCAAGCCTGATGGTGGCCGGCTGTGGCTGTCTCCGCATGATGAAATTCCGGATGTGCCGCATGATGTGCGCCCGGACGAAATGGATCTGGCGGTGGTGATCGACCGTTTCGAACAGGCCACGACAGTTGCGGTGAAGCGGCTGGAATCAAGCTGGGCCGGGCTGAGGAGCTTTGCGCCGGACCGGGCGCCGATCTTTGGGCCAGACGGCGCGGTGGATGAATTCTTCTGGTGCGCCGGGCAGGGCGGCTTTGGCATCCAGACAGCGCCGGCCGCGGGCCGCCTGTGCGCGGCGCTGCTGCTGGGCGAGACGCCGGCAATCGATCCCGCTGCCTATCTGGCAACGCGGCCATTTTCCTGACGATACAGGCCTGAACAGGGTTGTCGGATTTTTCCTATTCCGGCAGCCAAAATGGTTTATATTTCCTTCCATAACGGGTCGTCTTCGCGGTCAACGAACCGCAATGGGTTTTGTTTGGGGGAACACCAATGACGCGATTGCTCGCCTGTGCCGCCGTGGCGGCGCTGGCTGCCGGCATGGCCATGCCTGTTGCAGCCAACACTCTGCGCTTTCAGATGAATCCGAACTTCGACACGGGCGGCGTGCGCCAGTTGTTCCTGTTCGGGCAGGCCGGTGCCACCGGCACGGTCGCCAATGGCGCGGGCTTTTCATCCAACTTCACGCTTGGCGCGACCGGCTTTGCCGTGATCGATCTGCCGGTGGGGAATGAACTGAGCAACGCCAGCATCGAGAACAAGGGCTTTCTGGTCAGTTCCAGCACAAACATCAGCGGCTATTATCTGTCGCGGCGGCCGCAATCGACCGACATGACCTATCTGATCGACGGGGCCCGGCTGGGCACCGATCACGTCATCGCCGGATATTATGCCACCCGGGCCGATCAGATTTCGGTGCAGGCTTCGGTGGACAATACGGTGGTGACCTTCCGCCCCACCAACGCGGCGCAGTTCGAGGTCACGCTGAATGCCGGCCAGACCTATATGTACACGGCGAACAGCAATTTATCGGGCAGCCGGGTGCTGGCAACGGCGCCGATCGCGGTGTTTTCCGGCAATCGCTGCACCAACATTCCGGCCGGCGTGAGCGCGTGTGACCATATCGTGGAACAGATGCCCAGCGTGGACAAATTGTCGTCCAGCTATCTCCTGGCGCAAACGCCGCGCACTGGTGCGTTGGGCAATGTCTATCGTGCCGTGGCCACGGTCGACAACACCACCATCACCCAAAATGGCGTGGTTGTTGCCACGTTGAACGCCGGGCAGTTTCACGAAGGCCGTGTGGCCGGCGGAGTGGAGCTGGTCGGCTCGAACCCCATATTGGTGGCCCAGTATCTGATCGGTCAGGGCCAGGCTTCGGCCAACACCGATCCGGCGATGACCATCGTGCCGGGCGCGGATCAGTGGCTATCATCCTATGTGTTTGCGGCGCCGTCCGGCACAGCGAATTTTCCCACCGATTTCGTGTCGATCGTCATCCGCACCACCGATCTGTCGACCCTCAGGCTGGATGGATCGGCGCCCAACACCGCCAGCTTCCAGACGCTGGGCAGCACCTTGTTCAGCTTTGGCGATATCGACGTGTCCTCAACCGTTGGTGCGTTCAGCATCACGGCGGCGAACCCGTTCCAGTTGCTGCTTTCGGGCTTCGACAGTTTCGACAGCTATTTCACCTATGGCGGCGCGGCCTTTTCGCCGGGCGCTTCGCCGCCGCCGGATGTCGTTCCGCCGCCACCACCACCGCCGCCCACCGGCACGCGCGTCTATTGGGACGGGCAGGGGCCGAACGGCGATGGGATCGTGCAGGGCGGTGACGGAACCTGGACAACCACCAGCACCAATTTCACCAACGAATCCGGCAACGATGCCGGCATCAACAATCCGCAGCCATCCACCATCTTCTTTGGCGGCGCTGCCGGTCTGGTGACGGTTTCGAATGCCGATGGTCCGGTGCGGATCAACGGCCTTACTTTCACTGTTGATGGCTATGAGATTGCCGGGGAGCCGGTGACGCTCAACTTTGCCAATTCCGGCAACGCCATGACGGTGACCGGTGTGGATGACATCGCCACGATCTCGGCTCAGCTCACCGGCACCGGCGGACTGCGCAAGCTGGGGCCGGGCACGCTGGTGCTCACCAATCCGGACAATGATTTTGCCGGCAATGTAGTGATCAGCAGCGGCACGCTCAGCGGTGTGGTTGGCGCCTTTGGCCTTGGCGACATTGAAAATAATGCCAATCTGGTGATCGACAGCCCGGACAATGCCGTGTTGGCCAACCTGTTGTCGGGCAGCGGGGTGACCACCAAGACCGGCGCCGGCATCCTGGACATCACTGTCACCAACAGCTTTTCTGGCAATTTCGTTGTGAACGGCGGCGGGCTGAACGTGTCAGGCGGACTGGCTGCAGCGCCGATCATGCTCAATGGCGGCACTTTGTCGGGCAATGGCATCATTGGCGGTTTCATGGCAGCCAGCGGCACCATCGTCGCGCCAGGGCCGGGCATCGCCACGCTGACCAGCACGGGGGATGGCAGTTTCCTTA
>DAITMD010000013.1:0-16685 GCA_036835345.1 Sandarakinorhabdus sp.
CGCTTTCTGGTGTCCCTGCGCTGCCGCCGCTTTGCTGGCCGGTGTTTGGCAGGCGCCACCGGAAAGCCCCATGGCCGCCGCCTGACCTTTGGTTTGCATCATTGGGCGGGCCGGCTGCCGATACGATACAGGCGCGGTAATGACGGCAATGAACGACACAGTGGGACAGTTGGGCGCGCCGCGCCTGCTGATCGCCGCTGCTGTTGATCCCATTGCCGGCGCTGCTGACCAAAATAGTCATTCCAACCCATCCTGCCGGGAATCACTCGGCGTTTTCATCATGCGCAGCCGGTCTGCATCGCTTGCCAGCGATACGCGCGCGCGCGCCACGGAGCCTTTCCATGTCCCAACGCATGCTTATCGACGCCCGCCACCCGGAAGAAACGCGGGTGGCCGTCATCAACGGCCAACGTATCGAGGAATTTGATTTCGAAGCTGCCGACCGCCGGCAGCTCAAGGGCAATATCTATCTGGCCAAGGTCACGCGGGTTGAGCCATCCCTGCAGGCCGCCTTTGTTGAATATGGCGGCAATCGCCACGGCTTTCTGGCCTTCAGCGAAATCCACCCGGATTATTATCAGATCCCCAAGGAAGATCGCGACGCGCTGCTGCGTGAGGAAGCCGAACTGGCGGCCGAGGAAAACGGCCACCACGACGATGATCACGACGGCGACGATGATGTGCAGGAAGCCGGCGGCAACCATGACGAACCATCGGAATCGCTGCGCCGCAAGCGCATGGCGCTCAGGCGCCGATACAAGATCCAGGAAGTCATCCGCCGCCGCCAGGTGATGCTGATCCAGGTGGTGAAGGAAGAGCGCGGATCGAAGGGCGCGGCGCTCACCACCTATCTGTCGCTCGCTGGCCGTTACTGCGTGCTGATGCCCAATACCGCGCACGGCGGCGGCATTTCCCGCAAGATTTCCAACCCCGCCGACCGCAAGCGGCTGAAGCAGATCATGGGCGATCTGCGCCTGCCCAGCGGCATGGGCGCCATCGTGCGCACCGCCGGCCTGAAGCGCAGCGCCGCCGATATCCGCCGCGACTTCGATTATCTCACCCGGCTGTGGGACGAGATTCGCGAACGCACGCTGGCCAGCCAGGCCCCGGCGCTGATCCACGAGGATTCAAGCCTGATCAAGCGTGCCATCCGCGACATCTATAATCGCGACATCGAACAGGTGCTGGTGGAGGGCCGCGAAGGCTATGAGGCGGCGCACCGCTTCATGTCGATGCTGATGCCCACCCATGCGCCCAAGGTGGTGGAATATGAAGGCACCGTGCCGCTCTATCAACGCTTTGGCGTGGAAGGGCAGCTGGAGGGCATGTACCAGCCGGTGGTGCAGCTGAAATCCGGCGGCTACATCGTTATCAACCCGACCGAGGCGCTGGTTGCTATCGACATCAACTCCGGGCGTTCGACCCGCGAATATGGCATCGAGGAAACTGCCACCAAGACCAATCTGGAAGCCGCGGACGAGATTGCCCGCCAATTGCGCCTGCGCGACATGGCTGGGCTGGTGGTGATCGATTTCATCGACATGGAAAACAACGCCAACACCCGCAAGGTGGAAAAGGCGATGAAGGAAGCGCTGAAGAATGATCGCGCCCGCGTGCAGATTGGCCGCATCAGCAGCTTTGGCCTGATGGAAATGAGCCGGCAGCGCCTGCGCACCGGCATCTTGGAAGCCTCCACCCACGTCTGCCCGATGTGCGAAGGCACCGGCATGGTGCGTTCGGTATCGTCGGCGGCGCTGGCGGCGCTGCGCGCGCTGGAAGCCGAAGCGCTGCGCGGCCGCCACAGCGACCTGACGCTGCGGGCCGGCAAGGAAGTGGCCGTCTATCTGCTCAACCGCAAGCGCATCGAACTGGCCGAGCTGGAGGAAATCTATGGCGTCGCCATATTGACCCGCCCGGACGACGCGCTGATCGGCCCGAACTTCGAGATTGATGCCGGCGGGCCGCCGCCCACCAAGAAGGTGGAAATGACCGCGCTGCCACCGGTGGTGAAGATCATCGACGATGCCGACGAAGGCCGCGATGACGAGGATGACGACGCGGATGATGACGGCGGCGAGCGCCGCGAGGAGCGCGGCGCTCGCCGCAAGCGCCGCCGCCGCGGCAAGCGGGATGAGAGCGGGCGCGACGAGGCCGGTGACGGCGCGGATGACGCGCACGAAGCCCGCGATGCAGACGCCATTGACGAAGGCGGCAGCGATGCCGGCGATGAACCGGCAGACGACGGCCGCGAAAGGGACGGCGAAGAAGGGGCAGACGGAGGTGGCCGCCGCAAACGCCGTCGCCGCGGCCGGCGCGGCCGGCGCGGCGGCAATGGCGAGCGCGCCGGTGATGACGCGGCCGAAGCCGAAGCGGAGGCCGAAGCAGCAGCGCCGGCCGCGGCGGAACCGCCCGAGCCGGAAGCGAAGCCGCGCCGTTCCCGCCGGCGCAAGACAGACGCCGAACCGGCCGAGGCCGAAGCGCCGCTGCCCGCCGCGCCGGAACCGGAACCGGCCGCCCCGGAACCGGCAGCCGCCAAGCCCAAGCGCACCCGCAAGAAACCTGCGGCCGCCGATGCAGTTGCCGAAACCGCGGCAGCGCCGGAGCCGCCAGCAGCGGAGCCGGAAGTGGCACCTGCCAAGCCCAAGCGCACCCGCAAGAAGGCCGAAGCGCCCGCTGCAGCCGAGGCCGAGGCCGCGCCGGAAGCCGCGCCAGAAGGCGAAGAGGCTGCGCCCGCCGCCCCGCCGCGCAAGGGCTGGTGGCAGCGGACCTTTGGCTGAAGCTGCTCTGGCAAACGTCACGCCCAAGCCGTTCTAGGCTCTGGCCAAGAAAGCCTTGCTCCCCACTTGCCGCCACCTGGCGCAAGTGGGGGTATGGAGTTTTCGTCTCATAGTGCCCGTGTCATCCTGGTTGGTGCCGGCCCCGGCGCCGCCGATCTGCTCACCTTGCGCGCTGTGCGGGCGCTGGCAGCGGCGGATGTGGTGGTGCACGATGGCCTGGTCGGCGCCGAGGTGATGGCGCTGATACCGGCAGCGGCGCGCCGCATTTCAGTGGCCAAGCGCCGTGCCCGCCACACGCTGCCGCAGGACGAAATTGGCGCGCTGCTGATCGCCGAAGCGCGCAAGGGCAGCACTGTTGTACGGCTGAAGGGCGGCGATCCGTTCATTTTCGGCCGCGGCGGCGAAGAGGTGGAAGCCTGCGTGGCGGCCGGCGTTGCGGTGGAGGTGATCCCCGGCATTTCGGCTGCCAATGGCGCGGCGGCATCCCTGTTGATGCCGCTCACGCACCGCGATCATGCCTCCATCGTCAGCTTTGTGGCCGGCGAATGCCGCGCTCTGGCGGCGCAGAACTGGGCGGGCCTGGCCGGCAAGGGCCGCACGCTGGTGATCTATATGGGACTGGCCGGCGCCGCGCCGATTGCCGACAAATTGATGGCCGACGGGCTGGCGCCCGATACGCCGGTGGCGGTGGTGGAACGCGCCACCCAGCCGGGGCAGCGTCTGGTCATGTCGCTGCTGGCCGATCTGGCCGGGCTGGTGGCGCGCGAAGCCGTCCAGTCCCCGGCGCTGATCATTGTGGGCGATGTGGCAGCGGTGCCTGCTGCCCTCGCTGCCCGGAAAAAGGAAGCCCAATGCCTCGTGTTCTGACTGGCAACCGCCTCGAAACCGGGGATGTGCTGTGGTGGAATGGTTCCGACTGGAGCCTGCACCTGAACGAAGCGGCTGACGTGGATGCAGATGGTGAGGCGCTGATCGCCCGCCTCGCCCCGCAGGAGCGCATCAACGATCTGGCGCTTGTGGATGTGGACGGCACGCCTGGCAGCTGGCGGCCGCGCACCACCCGCGAACGCGTGCGCGCTGTCGGCCCCAGCGTGCGCCCGGATTTTGCCCTGCCCTCCCTGCCTGTGGATGCGATCTAGAGTGGATTCCGATCATGTTGCATCACCGTCATCGCCCTTCGGGCGCCCGCTTCGCGGCGGGCCATATCCCGCCTGTGGCGGCGTCGCTCGTCGCCGCCGATGCGCTGCATCGCCTTGCTCCTCGCTCCTTGCCACAAACGGGCTATGCCGCCGTGCCGGCAACCCAACCTGACCGGAACCCACTCTGATGTACCGCTACGACGAATATGATCAGGCCATCGTTGATGCCCGCGTGGCCGAGTTCCGCGACCAGGTGGAGCGCCGGCTGAAGAATGAGATCAGCGAGGATGCGTTCAAGCCGCTGCGCCTGATGAACGGCATCTATCTGCAATTGCATGCCTATATGCTGCGCGTCGCCATTCCCTATGGCACGCTGGACAGCCGCCAGCTGCGGATGCTGGCGCATATCGCCCGCCGGTATGACCGGGGTTATGGCCATTTCACCACGCGGCAGAATATTCAGTATAACTGGATGAAGCTGGCCGAAATGCCGGACCTGCTGGCCGATCTGGCGAGCGTGGAAATGCACGCCTTCCAGACCAGCGGCAATTGCATCCGCAACATCAGTTCCGATCAGTTCGCCGGGGCCGCCGCTGACGAGATTGCCGATCCGCGCCCCTATGCCGAACTGCTGCGCCAATGGTCCACGCTGCACCCGGAATTTTCCTTCCTGCCGCGCAAGTTCAAGATTGCCGTGACCGGCAGCGCCACCGACCGCGCCGCCATTCAGCTGCATGATATCGGGCTGGAGCTGGTGCACGGCGACGATGGCGAGATCGGCCTGAAAGTGCTGGTGGGCGGCGGCATGGGCCGCACGCCGATCATCGGGCAGGTGATCCGCGGCTATCTGCCGGTGGCCGATTATCTGAGCTATATGGAAGCGATCCTGCGCGTCTATAATCGCCACGGCCGCCGCGACAATATCTACAAGGCGCGCATCAAGATATTGGTGAACGATTTGGGGGCTGCGGAATTCGCCCGCCAGGTGGAGGAAGAATGGGCGCTGATCAAGCCGCTGGGCCTGGATGCGCCGCCGGCGGAACTGGCGCGCATCGCCGCCTATTTCGCGCCGCCGGCACTGGATGCGGGCGCGCCGGCCCGGATTGATCTGTCCAACCCGGA
This sequence comes from Sandarakinorhabdus sp., assembly GCA_036835345.1. Classification (GTDB taxonomy): domain Bacteria; phylum Pseudomonadota; class Alphaproteobacteria; order Sphingomonadales; family Sphingomonadaceae; genus Sandarakinorhabdus. Next base: position 5,039 of record DAITMD010000013.1, read on the forward strand.
TTTCGCCAGGTGGGTGGCGGTGAACACCCATCCGCACAAGGTGCCCGGCCACGCCATCGTCACCATCAGCCTGAAGGCACCCGGCGAGATTCCCGGTGATGCCTCGGCCGATCAGATGGACCTGATTGCTGATCTGGCGCAGCGCTATGCCGGCGATGAAATCCGCGTGACTCACGCGCAGAATCTGGTGCTGCCGCATGTGCGCCGGGCCGATCTGTTCACCCTTTGGCAGGCGCTGGCCGGGGCCGGGCTGGCCACTGCCAATCTGGACCGCGCTTCGGATATCATCGCCTGCCCGGGGCTGGATTATTGCACGCTGGCCAATGCCCGCTCCATTCCGATTGCGCAGCGGCTGGCGGTCAAGCTGGCCCCGCAAGAGGCCGATCTGGGCGAGATGAAGATCAAGATTTCCGGCTGCATCAATGGCTGCGGCCACCACCACGCCGGCCATATCGGCATTTTGGGCGTCGATCGCCGGGGTGAGGAAAATTACCAGCTGCTGCTCGGCGGTTCCGGCGCGGAGGATACGTCGCTCGCCCGGATATTGGGTGCCGGTTTCGATGAGAACGGCATCGTGGCGGCGGTCGAAAAGGTGGTGGAGCGTTACAAGGCGCTGCGCGCCGGGCCTGAGGAACGCTTCCTCGATACCTATCGCCGCGTTGGCGCCGATCCGTTCAAGGAGGCTGTGTATGGCTGATCCCGCTCTGCTGCGGCTGCGCAGCGATCCCGAACATGCGGCGCCGGCCGTGCCGCTGGCCGAATATCAGCCTGGCGACACCGCCGTGCAGCTGGAACCGGCCGACGATGCGCGCCTGCTCGGCCCGCATCTGGGGGCGCTGCGCCGCATCGATATCGTCTTTCCCAAGTTCCGCGACGGGCGCGGCTTCAGCAACGCGCGTATCCTGCGCGAGGCGGGCTTTGGCCGCGAAATCCGCGCCGTGGGGGATGTGACCGTCGATCAGCTGGGGTTCCTCGCCCGCGCGGGATTTGATGCGGTGCTGCCGAACCTGCCGTTCGATCCGGCGGTGGCGCAGCGCACGCTGGCGCGCTTCCCCCATGTCTACATGAAAGCCGCCGACGGCGCGCAGCCGGTGTGGGCGCTCAGGCAGCGGGCATGACGATTGCTGCCCGCACCGCCGACCGCATCGACACCGCGCCGGCCTTCAGCGCGGCCGTGGTGGCGCAGCTGGCCGCGCGGGTGAACGGGCAAGGCACTGTGCAGATGCTGAACAGCCTGCTGACGGGCGAGCTGAAGGGCCGGGTGGCGATTGTGTCGTCGTTCGGGGCGGAATCTGCCGTGCTGCTCGATCTGGTGGCGGCGATTGATCGCTCGGTTCCGGTGATTTTCATCAACACGCAGAAAATGTTCGGCGAAACACTGGCCTATCGCGACATGCTGGTGGAGCAGCTGGGGTTCACCGATTTGCGGGTGTATCGCCCTGATCCGCATGCCATTGCCCGGCTGGACGACAAATCGCTGCGCTGGGCCTATGATCCCGATGGCTGCTGCGATCTGCGCAAGGTGGAGCCGTTGCGCCGCGCGCTGGCGCCGTTCGATGCGTGGATTTCTGGGCGCAAGGGCTTTCAGGCCGGCCGCGCCGGGCTGCCGCGCCTGGAACTGGAAGACGGCCGGCTGAAGATCAATCCGCTCGCCGATTGGGACAAGGCCGCCATCGACGCGCATTTCTCCGCACGCGACCTGCCGCGCCACCCGCTGGAAGCCGCCGGCTACCCTTCGATCGGCTGCCAGCCCTGCACCAGCCAGGTGCAGCCCGGCGAAGACCCCCGCGCCGGCCGCTGGCGCCACTGGGACAAGACGGAATGCGGGATTCACAACCAGCCGGCGTTTTAGACGACGGACAACTCCGGGATGCCGCAGGCAGCCAACCAATCGGCAATCGCATCATATTCCGCCGGCGGCCGCGTAGCATCGGCAGCGTCGCCCCTTGGAACATAGATCACCGTGCCTTGCCGCGCGCGGGTGAGCAGCACACGATACGCGTTCCGAACATATTCGGCTCGTGAAAATCCCGCTTCAGAAGCGCGAATGGCCTGCCACTTGGTGCCCCGAAACTCGCGCGCTTGCCAGCCATGCTCGCTGCGACGCAGATTGAGGTCCCAGGCCACAGCAGTCCAATCCAGTTCCAGGCCCTGAACGGCGAACTCAGTTGCGGCATCTTCCAGCGCATTGGACGCGCGCACGTCATCATTGCCGTTGAGGAACCAATGGCACACATTAATTGGCGCCTTTACGTGCAAGCCCTCGGGCTTCAACCGCAATGCGTTCGATGATGCCAAAAGCCCCGCCCGTTCGCCTGCTCTGCGCTGCGCGCGAAGCCACTGGCGCGCAGCGCCCAGCTCCCGAGTTTGCCAGATTGGGAACAGCGCAGGGTCGGGCCGTTCGCTTGCCGCCACTTCACAATCGCCCGCCAGAAGTGCGGCCACAAAGGCCGAGACGCGGCCGGCTCGAAACGACCGAACCGATGTGGCCAGATGCAACTCCGGCTCTGGCGCTGCCATGCGCCGCTGCAGATGCCATCTCAGGCCGGCATCTAGCGGACCGTTTTGATCAACCAGATGTGGGGGCAGGTAAATCTGCCAGTGCGGCAAGTCCTGTTGCAGCGCGCGAACCCACTCGGCCACGCCAGCCTCGCCACGATTTATCTCCTGACCTTCACCGATCAGGCACACGACCACACACCAGTCCGGCCGGCGATCCATTACTGACAGAAGAAAGGCTGGCTCTGATTGGTGAAATCCGCTCTGGCCGCGCTTGCGCCGCATGAAATCGCTGGTCATCGCTTGGTCCCAGGCGCGCTGGGCCTCATCGAAAATCACCACATGTTCGGATGGGATGTGGTGCGGTTCCAGATATTCGTCGCGAAAGTGGTGGACATTCTGGATGAATTTGTCGGGTGAGCGATCGGCCATGTGCTGCGCCTCTGTACCTTTCACGGCGGCGCGGCGGCGGCCGTCCCGACGCAAGGCTTCGCGCAATACGTCCACCAACGGGCCATTGCCTGACAAGAACGTCGCGTCCTCGCCGATGCCGCGCGCCAAGCGTCCGCAGGCGATATTGAGCCCGGCGAGCGTCTTTCCGGCCCCTGGCACACCGGTCACAAAGCAGATCGCCTTGCCGCCGGTTGCGCGCATGTGCGTTACCACGGCTTCCACCGCCATCGCCGTGCGCGAAAGATTTTCCGCCCCAGCCTCTGAGCGCGAGATTTCCGCCACGTCATGACCGGCATAAAGCGCTTCAGCCGCTTCGATGATGTTCGGCGTCGGGCGGTAGGCGCCTGCGGCCCAGTCTGATGCGTCAATGGGCGGCCCAGTGCCGGTGACCTGCAGGCGCTGGATGCTGGGCAGCACATCGTCGGGGGCGAGGCAGATGGGCGCATGCACCTGGTCCGGCGCCCAGAAGCCGAGCCCCAATTGCTGGGGTGGCGCTTCGGTGCTGATCAGCATCGGCACGATGGCCTTGTCATGACTGGTGAGGTGGAAGTTTTTCAGATCGAGCGCATAGCCGTGCACCTGTTCGACCGCATGACGGGGAAAGTCGCGTTCGCCCACCTTGTATTCGAGAACCAATATCAACGGCCCGGCCACGATCATGGCATCGGCCCGCCGCCCCATCCGAGGGATGGCGAACTCAAGGAAAACATGGCTGGCGGGCAATGCTGCCGTCACCTCTTGAAGATGACGGATGATGAACTTCCAGGCTTCGATCTGCGCCAGTTCAGCGGCAAACTGGGTATTGGACGCCAGTTCGCCCAGCAGTTGCCGTTGAGACAAGGCCGCGAAGAGTTCAGCAGGGGCGTCGGCCCAGGCACGTTTCATATTGGCCAGGCTGCCAGGCGGTTCGCGCGGCCGCAAACGAAAAAGGGCGGCCCGGTGGGGCCGCCCTTTTCTGTTCCGGCTGATCGCCCGCGTCAGATCTTGGCGCGGATGCCCATGAAGTAGAAGCGGCCCATGCCCGACACCGGGTAGGCGGACGACGAGAGATAGGGCGCGGCGTTGCCGATGTTGTTGACGCCGCCGTAAACGCTGAAACGGTCCTTCAATATGTCGAAGTTGAAGTTGGCGCTGTGGATCCAGTAATCGGGCGCGAAGCCGGCGGGGCCGAATTCGGTGTTGATCCGCTCGATCTGGATGGCGCTGGCCACGGCTGTCGACTGCACATATTGCACGTTGTAGCCGATGGAGAAGGCGCCGCGGTTGTAGTTGAACGAGCCGACGCCCGACCATTCCGGCACCGACAATTCGCGCAGCGCCGGGTTGACCAGTTCCGGATCGGTCGGATCGAAGAAGCGGTTCACCTTCTGCGTCCAGTTGCCGTTCACGCCGATGTTGAAATTATTCTTGTCCCACAGGGTGAAGCGATAATTGGCCGAGAAATCGACGCCCGAGGTTTCGATGCGGCCGAAGTTCAGCTGGCTCTGGTTCAGGGTGCGGAAGCCGAACAGGTTGGGCCCGGTAAAGCCCGGCGAAGTTGGGCCAAAGCGTTCGAACAGGCCGCAGAACTGGTTCGGGAACTGCGTGTTGTCATAGCAGGTGTTGACGATATCCTGCGCGGCCACCGTCGCGATCGCATCGCGGATCCGGATCGAATAATAATCCGCCGTCAGCGTCAGGCCCGGAATGAAGCGCGGTTGCAGCACCGTGCCCACCGTCCAGGTGGTGGCGGTTTCTTCTTCCAGGTTCGGGTTGCCGCCGATGGTGCCGCCAAAGCGTGCGCTCAAGGGATCGACATAGTTTTCGATGAACGCCTGCGGGTTGGCAATACCCAGCGCTGCTGCCGCCGCGATGCAGTTGGCCTTGCGGTTGGAGGTGGCGTTCTGGTTGACCGTGTCGCACGGATCGGCCGGGCGGAAGGTTGCGCCCTGCGCCGGATCGAACAATTCGGCGATGTTCGGCGCACGGATGGCGCGCGAATAGGTGCCGCGGAACCTGATGTCCCGGATCGGCGCCCAGGTGCCGTTGACGTTCCAGGTGAAGGCCCCGCCCACAGTGGAATAATCGGCATAGCGGCCGGCAGCACCAAAGCTCAGCTCGTGGAAGAACGGCACGTCCTTCAGGAGCGGAATCTTGATTTCGCCGAACACTTCAGCAACGTCGAAGCGGCCGCCGGCGTTGCGGGTGCGGTTGCTGGGATCGAAGATCAGCGACTGGTTGGTGGGTTCCACATCGCCGATGAACTGCCCGACCAGATCGGCCGGGCCGCTGCCCGGAATGATGCCCAGTTCCAGCGGATCGAAACGGGTGCTGCTGTTTTCCTTGCGATATTCACCGCCGGCAGCGAACTGCACGGCACCGCCCGGCAGATTGAGGAACGCCCCGGTATCGCCGGTGAACAGCACGGTCATCACCAGCTGTTCCAGCCGGGCGCGGGTGGTGGTGGGCTGGGTGATCCAGTTGGCGGCATCAGCGCTGATCGAATCCGGGCCGGCAAGGATGTTGGCCGGGCGGCAGCTGCCGTCGCCGGGGCGGAAGGTGAAGAAGCCCGGCGCGATCACCGGGAAGATTTCCGAACCCGGGTGCGGGGTGAAATCGCCGGTGTTAACCCGGCAGGTGGGTTGACCGTTCGGGCCGCGCACCACATCCAGCGCCGCGAACAGCCGGTCATAGAGCACCGAATTCTGATCGGTCACTTCATTGTCGGTACGGCCATAGTTGGCGACGATCTCATAATTGAAATTGTCGCTCAGCGCGCCGCGAATGCCGGCCACAAGGCGATATGTCTCGCGCTTGGCGTTCTGGATGCCATCGCCCAGATCGGTCATGTCGCGCGACACGCGCAGACCGCCGGCTTCATCGGCATCATCCTGCAGCACGGCCGGAATGAACGGGTTCTCCGGGAAGATCAGCAGCGAATCATAAAATGTGTTGTATTCGTTGCGGCTTACAGCGGTGTTGCGGGTGTATTTGGCATCGATGAACAGCTCGGCCTGGCTCGACAGTTCATAACGGGCGCGCAGATTGGCATAGATGCGCTCCGAACCCGGCAGCAGCGAGGCGACCTGCGGGCGTTCGGCGGCGCCGTCACCACCGAACTGGTTGGAACCGGTGGAGATGATGCCATCCTGGAAGATGCGCACGCCGCCGCCAGCAGTGGTGACATAGCAGCCGCCGCCGCCAAAGCCGGTCAGGCCGATATAGCTTTCTTCGCAGTCGTTGACGCCGTTGTTGTTGATATCGGCATTGAAGAACCCGAAATCATTGCGGAACACCAGGCCCGAATAGGACGAGATGGCGAACGCCGGTTGCGGCGCGATCACGAACGTGGGTGAATTGGCGGCGCGGCTGATCAGCGCCTGTTCGGCGGCTGTCGGCGTTTGACCGGGGAAAAAATTGTTGAACTGCGTCGCCGTCGGGATCAGGAAGCCGAAGGGCAGGCGGCCGGCATCGGTGTTGAATCGTGATGCGAAATTCGGCATCGTCGCCGGGTTCAGATCACCCTTCTGGAAGCGGCGCAGCGGGTTGGAATAGGTGGTGCTGTTGTTGCCGCGGCCGTTGTTGGCGGTGAACGGACGATCGCCGAACAGCACTTCGCTGTCCTTGGTGTAGCCGGCGGAGAAGGTGATATTGCCGCGGCCGCCGGCAAAGTTGGTCCCAACCGTGCCTTCGATGCGGTAGGTTTCGCCATCGCCATAATCGGAGATGCCGAACTGGCCGTCCAGCACGGCGCCGGTGAAATCCTTCTTGAGCACATAGTTGACGACGCCGGTAACGGCATCGGCGCCATAGACGGCCGACGCGCCGCCGGTCAGCACGTCAATGCGTTCGATCAGGGCGTTGGGGATGGTGGCAACGTCAACCGCCTGCTGGCCGGCAACACCCGATACGTGGCGATAGCCGTCAACCAGCACCAGCGTGCGATTGGCGCCAAGCTGGCGCAGGCTGAGCGTCGCCTGACCGATGCCGGGCCCGATGCCGCCGCGCTCGATGGAATCGGCCACGGTGGTGGAGGCCAGCAGTGCCGGGATCTGGCGCAGGGTGGCGGTGGGATCGCTGTTGCCCAGTGCGCGCAGCTGCGCGGCATCGACCGTGGTGATCGGCAGCGGCGCAGTTTCGTTGGGGCTGGCGCGCAGGCGCGATCCGGTGACCACCAGTTCCTCGGCAGCCGCTTCAGCAGCACCGGCTGTCTGTTGCTGGGCGGCGGCAGTGGTGGCGATCGAACCGGCCAGCACAGAGCCGGCGAGCAACAGCAGCGTTTTCATTTACATCCCCTGAAAAGGTTTCCGGGGCGTTTTGTTGCGCTATGGTGACAGTAAGACAATGGTGAAATGCCCCATGCCGCGTGATATGGCGCACATTGGCCGGGCATTGTGGCCACGAGGACACATTTTTGCTGGCCGGGTCGCGGCCTCAGGCGGCCTTTGGTGCCGATTCGCGCACGCCCTGGTCCACATGGGCTTCGAACTGGGCGAAATTGGCGATGAACATGCCCACCAGCTTGGCGGCGGCCGCATCATATGCGGCCTTGTCGGCCCAGGTTTCGCGCGGGTTCAAAATCTGCGCTTCCACGCCCGGCACCGATACCGGCACGGCAAAGCCGAAATTGGGATCGGTGCGGAACGCCGCCGATTTCAGGCTGCCGTCCAGCGCCGCGTTCAAGAGGGCGCGCGTCACCTTGATCGGCATGCGGTGGCCGCCGGCAGTGGCGCTGCCGCCGGTCCAGCCGGTGTTGACCAGCCACACGTCCACCCCGCCGCTGGCGATGCGGGATTTCAGCAGATTGCCATAGACCGATGGGTGGCGCGGCATGAACGGCGCGCCGAAACAGGTGGAAAAGGTGGCATCCGGTTCGGTCACACCGATTTCCGTGCCGGCCACGCGCGCGGTGTAGCCGGACAGGAAATGATACATCGCCTGATCGGGTGTGAGCCGCGAGATCGGCGGCAGGATGCCGAACGCATCGGCGGTGAGCATGATGATGTTGCGCGGCACCGGCCCCATATTGTCCGCCGACGCGTTGGGGATGAAATCGATCGGGTAGGAACCGCGGCTGTTTTCCGCCAGGCTGTTGTCGTCCAGATCGATGACGCGGGTGATGGGATCGATCACGACATTTTCCAGCACGGTGCCGAACCGGCGCGTGGTCGCATAAATCTCCGGCTCGGCATCGGCGGACAGGCGGATCATCTTGGCGTAGCAGCCGCCTTCGAAGTTGAACACCGCAGTGTCGGACCAGCCATGTTCATCGTCGCCGATCAGGGTGCGGCTGGCATCGGCGGACAATGTGGTCTTGCCGGTGCCGGACAGACCGAAGAACACGGCGGTATCGCCATCGGGGCCGATATTGGCCGAACAGTGCATCGGCATCACGCCCGATTGCGGCAGCAGATAATTCAGGATGGAAAAGACGCTCTTCTTCATCTCGCCGGCATAGGCGGTGCCGCCGATCAGCACGGTCTTGTTCGTGAAATCCACCGCCACGATGGTTTCGCTGCGGCAGCCATGGCGGGCGGGATTGGCCCTGAAACTCGGCAGATCGATAATGGTATATTCGGGCACGAAGCCGGCCAGATCGGCCATCTCCGGCCGCACCAGCAGCGTGCGGATGAACAGGCTGTGCCAGGCGAATTCGGTGATGACGCGCACCTTCACCCGGTGCTCACTCTGCGAGCCGCCGAAGAGATCCTGCACGAACAGGTTGCTCTTGGTTGTGAGAGCGGCTTCGAAATCGGCCTTGATGGCGGCAAACTGTTCCGGCGTGATGCTCTTGTTCTTGTCCCACCAGATTTCGCCATCGGTTATGGCATCGCGCACGATGAACTTGTCCTGCGCGCTGCGGCCGGTGTGGGCGCCGGTCTTCACCACCAGCGCGCCATGCTGCGACAGCAGGCCCTCGCCGCGCTGCACGGCCAGTTCCACCAGCGGGCCGGTGGTGAGGTTCCAGTGCAGTGCCGCCGGCGTGGCATAGCCTTGTTCGGCAAGCCCATGAGCGGGAACAACGGCAGACGGCACGGCAAGCACTCCTGAAACGGGGGTCGGCGTGCCGCCCCACCAACGGACTCGCCGCATAGACCACGCCCACAGGTTCGTCAAAATGGCGATGCTGATAGTGGGCCGATGCCTTGCGCCGGCTCTTGCCAGCCGCGAGGCATCGGCCCACATAGGCGGGCGATGGAACACGCCGCTCCGCCATCCCCCACCATCGCCCTGGTCGATGATGATCGCAACATCCTGACATCGGTGTCGATTGCGCTGCAGGCCGAAGGCTTTGCCGTGCGCCTCTATTCCGATGGTGACACTGCCCTGAAGGCGCTGATCGAGAATGCGCCTGATCTGGTGGTGCTGGACATCAAGATGCCGCGCATGGACGGGATGGAGGTGCTGAAACGGCTGCGCGAAAAGAGCCAGGTGCCGGTGATCTTCCTGACCAGCAAGGATACGGAAATCGATGAAGCGCTGGGCCTGGCCATGGGCGCCGACGATTATATCGGCAAGCCGTTCAGCCAGCGCCTGCTGATCGAGCGGATCCGGGCCGTGCTGCGGCGCACCGCCAATCGCCGCGCGGCGGCCGAGGCAGCCGAACCCGAAATGGGCGCCGATCCGATCGTGCGCGGCCGCCTGACCATGGATCCGGCCCGTCACCGCGTTTTGTGGGATGGCGGCGATGGCCGGCGCGGAGACGTGGCGCTGACGGTGACCGAGTTCATGATACTGGAAACATTGGCCAGCCGGCCCGGTTTCGTGAAATCGCGCGATCAGTTGATGGACGCGGCCTACAGCCACGATGTCTATGTGGATGATCGCACCATCGACAGCCACATCAAGCGCCTGCGCAAGAAGTTTCGCGTGGTCGATCACCAGTTCAAGGCCATCGAGACGCTGTATGGCGTCGGCTACCGCTTCAACGAGGAATAGCCGGCCCGGCCCCGCCGCGCGCGCCGAAGAGGCGGTGCAGGAATGGCGTCAGGGGCTGGGCTTTGGATCGCTGCGCGCCCGCCTGTTTGCGGTGAACCTGCTGGCGCTGATCGTGCTGGCGCTGATGCTGCTGTGGCTGGACACAGTGCGCGTGCGCCTGCTTGAAGAGCGCACCGCGAGCCTGGCCAGCGAGGCGCAGACCATTGCCACGCTGGCCGGGGTGCTGCCGGAGCCGGAGCGCGCGGCCGGCATCGCCCGGCTGGCGTTGGAGCATGGCACCCGCGTGCGGCTGTATGGCGGCGCGGGGGAGCGGCTGGCCGACAACTGGCAATCGCCGAAAAACCCGCGCTTCATCATTGAAGACCCAAGCGCCTATGGCTGGCGGCGGGCATCGGCCAAGGCCATTGATCGCGGCCTGGACGTGGTGCTGGGGGTGCGGGCACTGGAGCCTTATGCCGAACCGGTGGTCGATGCCGCCGCCGCCTGGCCCGAACTGGCGCAAGCGGCTGGCACCGGCCGGCCGGCCATCGAACTGCGCCGGGCGGCCGATGGCAGCCTGATTATCTCTGCGGCAGCGTCGGTGCCGGGCGTGGGGGCGGTGCTGCTCACCGATTCGGCGGACGATCTGGCCGATATCCTGCGCGGGGAGCGGCTGACATCGGCGTGGCTGCTGCTCAGTGTTACAGGGCTTACGGTGGGCCTGTCGCTCTATCTGGCGCGCACCATCGTCAGGCCTTTGAGAATGCTGGCGATTGCCGCGCACCGGGTGCGGCTGGGGCGTAGCCGTGAGGTGGTGGTGCCGCGCCTGCCCGACCGGCGGGACGAGATCGGGGCGCTGGCCCGCGCCATATCCGATATGTCGACCGCGCTCAGGCGGCAGATCGACGCCACCGAAGCCTTTGCCGCCGATGTGGCGCACGAACTGAAGAACCCGCTGGCATCGCTGCGGTCGGCAGTTGACGTGCTGGACCAGGTGCAACAGCCTGATTTGCGCGAACAATTGCTGGGCGTGATCCGAGATGACGTGAACCGGATCGACCGGTTGATCACCGATATCGCCGATGCCAGCCGGCTGGATGCCGAACTGTCGCGCACCGGGTTTCAGCCGGTGGACGTGGCGGCGTTGGCCGATGGGCTGGTGAGTGCCTATGGCATTGCCGGCCAGCCGCGCGGGGTGCGGGTGGAGCGCAGCGGCGCGGCCGGCCCCGTGCAGATCGAGGGCGATGCCGGGCGGTTGGCGCAAGTGTTTCGAAACCTTGTGGATAATGCCATCAGCTTTTCGCCGGAAGCGGGCGTGGTGAGGCTGGATGTGGCGCTGGATGGCAATATGGCGGCGATCACGGTCACCGATCAGGGCCCCGGCGTGCCGGCGGCGAACCGGCGCGACATTTTCCGGCGCTTTTATTCGGAACGCCCGGAAGGTGAGGATTTTGGCCGACATTCCGGCCTGGGCCTGTCCATCGCGGCGGCCATCGTGACGGCGCATGGCGGGCAGATCAGGGTGGACGATGCGCCCGGCGGCGGCGGGCGGTTCCAGGTGCTGTTGCCGGCGGTGTGGACGCCGTGACGGACATGATTCACGCCACCGCCGTGGCCCTGAATGGCCGGGCGGTGATCCTGCTGGGACCATCCGGTGCCGGAAAATCCGATCTGGCGCTGCGTCTGGTGGCCGATGGCTGGCGTCTGGTGGCCGATGACCGTGTTGGATTGGCCGAAACGGCTGTTGGATTGATCGCCAGCGCGCCGCCGCGGCTTGCCGGCCTGCTGGAAGTGCGCG
>DAITMD010000014.1:0-16124 GCA_036835345.1 Sandarakinorhabdus sp.
TTGACCGCCGGCATGCAATTGCCGCCGGGCTTCAAGCTTCCGGATTTCTGAGGGGAACATCATGCGCCAGGTTCATTCAACCATCACTGAAGCCGGCGAACTGCTGCTGGCGCTGGCCGAGGTGCCGGAACCCGAAGCCGGGCCGGGCGAGATCAAGCTGCGCATCGAAGCGGCACCGATCAACCCGTCGGACATCGGCCTGTTGACCGGCGCGGCCGACATGCGCGGGGTGGAGGCGTTCGGCGCCGGCATCCGCGCGCCGGTGCCGCCGGCGGGGATGCGGGCGATGGCGGCGCGGCTGGGCCAGGCGATGCCGTGCGGCAATGAAGGCGCCGGCACCATCGTGGCCGCCGGGGCCGGCGCGGAGCATCTGGTGGGCCGCAAGGCGGCGATCATCGGCGGTGCGACCTATGCCGATTACCGGGTGGTGAAGGCCGCCGAGGCGCTGCTGCTGCCCGACGGCGCGACCGCCGAACAGGGCGCGTCCTGTTTCGTCAACCCGCTGACGGCATTGGGCTTTGTCGAGACGATGCGCGCCGAAGGCCACAGCGCCATCATCCACACGGCGGCGGCTTCGAACCTGGGCCAGATGCTGGTGAAGATCTGCGCCGCCGATGGCGTGCCGCTGGTCAATATCGTGCGCTCAGCCGAGCAGGCGGCGCTGCTGAAGGGCATTGGCGCGGTGCATGTGCTGGATTCCACCGCGCCGGATTTCATGGCGGCGCTGATCGCCGCCTGCACCGAAACCGGCGCGACCCTGGCCTTTGATGCCATCGGCGGCGGCGCCCTGGCCGGGCAGATATTGACCGCGATGGAGGCCGCCATCAACGCGCGCGCCGGCGGTTACAGCCGCTATGGATCGGAAGTGCTGAAGCAGGTCTATATCTATGGCGGGCTGGACATGGCGCCGACCAGCTTCAATCGCGGCTTTGGCATGGCGTGGGCGATGGGCGGCTGGCTGCTGTTCCCGCGCATGCGCACGTTCGGGCCGGGCACCTTCGATCAGCTGAAGGCGCGCGTTGCCGCCGAACTGACCACCACCTTCGCCAGCCATTACAGCCACCGCGTGTCACTGGCCGGGATGCTGGAGCCTGAAGCGGTGGCCGGATGGTATGCGCGCCGCACCGGGCAGAAATATCTGGTGGTGCCGACCGCCTGAGGACTAGGCCTATTTCCACAGGCAGGCATCGATGCCGGCGTCGCGCACCACGCGCACCCGGCGTTCGATGCGGCGGGCATAGCGGCGGGTGCTTTTCGATGGTGCGGTCACGCTGCGCTTGATCGGCTGCGGCAGGATCGCCGCCAGCCGGCCGGCCTGCGCCGGGGTGATATGATCCACCGTGCGGCCGAAATAATGATCGGCCGCCGCCCCCACGCCATAGATGCCGGGGCCCATTTCAGCCACGTTCAGATAGACTTCCATGATCCGGGGCTTGCCCCAGAACAGTTCGATCAGGCCGGTGAACCACGCCTCCAGCCCCTTTCGCACCCACGACCGGCCCGGCCAAAGGAAGACATTCTTGGCGGTCTGCTGGCTGATTGTGGAGCCGCCGCGCAGCCTGCGGCCCTTTTCGTTGGCGGCGGCGGCCTTGCGGATCGCTTCGAAATCAAAGCCATAGTGGGCGCAGAAATTGGCGTCCTCTGCCCCGATCACGGCGCGCGGCAGCGATTTGGCCATCACTGTCAAGGGCACCCAGCTTTTCTCGATCTTGCGGCCAGCCAGCAGATCGCGCGCCATCGGCCAGGTGACCGGCGGTTCGACGAAGCGATAGGCAATCACCCACACGATGCTGAGCACGGCGGCCAGCGCCGCCACCCGCAGCACGAGGCGGAACACGGACCGGATGAAGCGGCGCACGGCGTTCATGACAACGGCTATTGGGCAGCGCCGCTGCCGCCGTCAATGCGCCTCACACGCTTTCGGGCAGCAGCCGCTGTTCGCTGGCCGCGTCGTGCATCGCCTTGGCCAGCTTTTCGAAGGCGCGCACTTCGATCTGGCGCACGCGCTCGCGGCTGATGGCATAGCGCTGCGACAGTTCCTCCAGCGTTTCGGGTTCGTCGATCAGCCGGCGGCGGGTGAGGATATCGCGCTCACGCTCGTTCAGCGTCTCCATCGCATCCGAAAGCAGCGCCCGGCGCTGGCCGCGCTCCTCGCTGTCGGCCAGCAGCTCATCGGCCAGCGGCGCATCGTCGGCCAGCCAGTCCTGCCATTCGCCTTCGCCTTCCTCGCGCAGCGGGCTGTTCAGGCTGGCATCGCCGCCATGCCCCATGCGCCGGTTCATCGACACGACTTCGTCTTCGTTGACGCCCAGCGTGGTGGCGATCTGCGTCACGTCGGCGGGCTTCAGATCGCCGTCTTCCACTGCGCCGATCTTGCCCTTCAGGCGGCGCAAGTTGAAAAACAGCTTCTTCTGCGCCGCCGTGGTGCCGATCTTCACCAGGCTCCACGAGCGCAATATATATTCCTGGATGGCCGCCTTGATCCACCACATCGCATAGGTCGCCAGCCGGAAGCCGCGTTCGGGATCGAATTTGCGCACGCCCTGCATCAGGCCGATATTGCCCTCTGCAATCAGTTCGTTCACCGGCAGGCCATAGCCGCGATAGCCCATGGCGATGCGCGCCACGAGCCTGAGATGGCTGGTGACCAGCTGCGTGGCCGCCGCCGGATCCTGATGTTCCTGCCAGGCCTTCGCCAGCATATATTCCTGTTCGGGGGCCAGCAGCGGGAACTTGCGGATTTCCGCCAGATAGCGGTTCAGCCCGGCTTCGGGGCCAAGCGCCGGGATGCTGTTCACCTTGATGGCGGGCAGGTTGCTGGTCATGCGTTCACTCCGTTTCGCCGGCAAGCCGGGCGATCAATTCCACCATATCGTCTGGCAGGGGACTTTCGAACGATAGAATTTCTTTTGTGACTGGATGCTGAAAGCCCAGCGTCGCGGCGTGCAGCGCCTGCCGGGCAAAGCCCAGTTCCTTCAGGATCGGCGCCAGCCGGCCCGGCGTGCGGCTGTAAAAGCCATCGCCCAAAAGCGCATGGCCGATGCTGGCCATGTGCACGCGGATCTGATGGGTGCGCCCGGTTTCCAGCCGGCATTCCACCTGCGCTGCCCCGGCAAACGCCAGCACGGTGCGATAATGGGTGACGGCATGCTTGCCGCGCCCGGCGGCCACGATCGCCATCTTCTGCCGGTTGGTGCTGCTGCGCGCCAGCGCGCCTTCGATGCGCCCGGCCGGCGGTGCCGGCACGCCGATGACCACCGCCGTATAGCGCCGCTCCACGCTGTGCCGGGCAAATTGTGCCGCCAGGCCTTCGTGGGCGGGATCGGTCTTGGCCACCACCAGCAGGCCCGATGTGTCCTTGTCGATCCGGTGGACGATGCCGGGCCGCGCCACCCCGCCGATGCCCGAAAGCCGCCCGGCACAGTGGTGCAGCAGCGCGTTGACCAGCGTGCCATCCAGATTGCCGGCCGCCGGATGCACCACCAGCCCGGCCGGCTTTTCGATCACCAGCAGATGATCGTCTTCGAAGATGATGTGCAGCGGGATATCCTGCGCCGCGTTGCCCGGCGCGCGCGGCTGCGGCACGGTGAGCGTGAACGCCTCCCCGCCCTTCAGCTTGGTGGCGGGATCCCACACCACGCCGGCCGCCCCGCTCAGCCGCCCGGCCTGCACCAGATTTTTCAGGCGTTCGCGGCTCATGGTCGGCATGGCTGCGGCCAGTGCCTTGTCCAGGCGTTGGCCGGCGGCATCGGCCCCCAGTGCCACGGCAATCGACTTTTCCCCGTCCATGGCTTAGCCATGTTGGCATGAGCCTCAGGATATCAAGCGCTCACCGGCAATTTCTGTTGGAACAGGCGGCCGCCACGCCGATGCTGGAGGTGTGCGGGCTGCTGCTGGGCCGGGGCGATGTGGTGGAAACGCTGGTGCCGGCCCGCAATGTGGCCGGCAATCCGGCGCGCAGTTTCGAAATTGATCCAGCCACCCTTTTGAAGGCGCACCGCGATGCGCGCGGCGACGGGCAGCGGGTGATCGGCCATTGGCACAGCCACCCGAACGGCCGGGCAGAGCCGTCGCGGCGCGACGCTGCCCGCGCAGCCGAGAATGGCCAATATTGGCTGATCATCGCCGCAGGTGATATTTCGGCATGGCGCGGCGAAACGTGCGGCGCCGGGCCGTCCCGCCTCGTATCTGCCGGGCTGGAGATCATGTGATGGCCAGCGGCGGTGTAAAATGGTTTGACAATAAAAAGGGTTATGGCTTCATCACGCCGGATCTTGGCCCGCGTGACGTGTTCGTGCACATCAGCGCGGTCAACGCCGCCGGTCTGGCGCGGCTGGAACCGGGGATGCGGGTGGATTTTGAACTGGCGCAGGATGGCGATGGCCGCCTGATCGCGCTGGGCATTGTGGCCAGAACTGATTCGGAGTTGGCCGAATCAGGGCATGGCGAATCAGGCCATGACAAGGATGATGTGGGCGCAGCAGCTGGCGGGGCATAGGGCCAGCAGCTTGCGCCTGACGGGTGAGGGGTGTTTTTCGCAATGAGTGATGTTTCGCAATATCTGGTGCGTTGGCTGTGCCACGATCTGGCCACGCCGATTGCCAGCGTGATGACCGCTTCGGAACTGCTGGACGATACGCCCGATGCCGAAATCAACGAGCTGATTCAATTCGGCGCGCGGCGTCTGGCGGCGCGGCTGCGGCTGGTGCGTCTTGCGCTGGGCGCGGCCGAGGCCGACATGGCAAACGGCCAGTTGGAAAAGCTGGTGAAAGACGGGCTGGACGGCACCAGCATCGATTGGAGCTGGGACGGGGATGCCACCGGCGGCATGGCAACGCTGATTGCCGGCTGCGCCATGCTGGTGGCCGATCTCAACCGCACCCGCCCGCTGGCAGTGGCACCGGAAGGCGTTTCGGTGGCACCATCATGCACCTGGCCTGACAGCGTGGCTGCCGTGTTCACCGGGGCAGCGCCTATGTGCAATCGCGGCGCTGTGGCCCATATGCTGATCCTGGCAGCACGGCGCGCCGGCAAACGGCTGCACACCACGGGCAGCGGGCTGGGCTGGGCCTGATCCGGCGCGATCATCAGGGCTTTTGCTGCACTGCAACATAAACCCCTTGAAACCGGTTTGCGCCTGCATTATGTTGCATCGCAGCAAAGCCGGAGATTCTGATGACTGCCAAGACCCCAGCGCCCAAGTCCAAGCCTGCCGCCAAGCGCGCGCCGGTCCGGGCCAAGGTGCCGGCCGCGGCGGCAGCAGCGCCGAAGGTCAAGGCCCCCAAGGCTGATGCTGAGATCACGGTCGCGCCGCCGAAAAAGCCGGTGGTTGAAGCCGTGGTCGCAATGACCGTTCCGGATGTTACCACCCCGGATGTTACCACCCCGGCACCTGCCGCCGTTCAGCCTGCCGTGGCAGCGCTGCCGGCAGCGCAGCCGGTGACGGCCGCGGCCGCTGAAACGGCTGCGCCCGTGACGGCATCAACGGTCATTTCGATTGCCACTGCCCTCAACCCCCTCAAACTTGCGAAGGAACCGATCATGGCCACTGCCTTTGAATCCACCACCGATGCGGTGAAGAACACCGTCAACACCCTGAATGCCCAGACCGAAGCCGCCGTGAACAACAGCAAGGCCGCGATGGAACAGGTTGCCGCCAAGTCCAAGGAAGCTGTCGAAGCCAGCATGAAGAGCCTGGACGAGCTGAGCGACATGACCCGCGCCAATGTTGACGCGCTGATCGCGTCGGCCCGCGTTGCCACCGCCGGCGTGGAACAGGTGATGACCCACCTGACCGAAGTGTCGAAGAAGTCGTTCGAAGAAACCACCGCGATGGTGAAGGGCCTGGCCGCTGCCAAGACCCCGAACGAACTGATGCAACTGCAGAGCGATTTCGCCAAGGCGCAGTTCGACGAAGCCGTGGCCCAGTACAGCAAGCTGTCCGAGATGATGGTCAAGCTGGCCGGCGACGTGATGGAGCCGGTGCAGAACCAGGTCGCCATCGCCACCGACAAGATGAAGGCGGCCTTCACCGTCAAGTAAGCCACAGCGCTTCAAGTCGCGTAACGGGGGCGGCGGGCATCAGCCTGCCGCCCCTTTTTTGTCGCTCTTTTTTCTGGCCCGGATTTTGGTATACAGGGGCAATACGGTCCCCTTTCCACCGCGAGTTTTGTTGATGAGCGCAGGCGCAGGCCCTTCTCCATGGATGACAGACGATCCCTGGATGACGGACGACGACACCGATGGTGTTGGCGGCGATATCGGCGGTGGCCGCACGGGCGTTGGCCTGGCCACCAAGCCCAAATCGAAAACCGCCAAGCCGGCGCTGTACAAGGTGCTGATGCTGAACGACGATTATACGCCGATGGAATTCGTCGTGCTCACCCTGCAGCGCTTCTTCAAGATGAGCATCGAGGATGCGACGCGCGTGATGCTGCATGTGCATCAGCGCGGCGTGGGCGTGTGCGGCATCTTCACCTATGAAGTGGCCGAAACCAAGGTGACGCAGGTGATGGATTTCGCCCGCCAGCACCAGCACCCGCTGCAATGCACCATGGAAAAGGAATAGGCTGCGACCACGCGGCCCCTGCCCTTGCCTTCGTCCCGCGTTAAGGCCGGGGCATGACCCTGCTTCCCAGTTTTCAGCCCGGCCTGAATGCCATCGTCGTTGGCGCCACCGGCGGCATCGGCGGCGCATTTGCTGATCTGCTGGAAGCAGACGGTGCCCGCATCACCCGCTGGAGCCGCAGCAACGGCGTTGACCTCACCGACCCGGCAAGCATCACCGCCGCGGCCGCCGCGCTCGCCGCCCCGCCCGATCTGGTGTTCATCGCCACCGGCGTGCTGCACGCCCCCGGCCTGTCACCGGAAAAGGCCAACGCGATGCTTTCGGCCGAGGCGCTTAACCTGGCCTTTGCCATCAATGCCATCGGCCCGGCCCTGATCGCCCGCGCGCTGCTGCCGCTGATGCCCAGGGGCCGCAAGACGCTGCTGGCGGCGCTGTCCGCCCGGGTCGGTTCGATCAGCGACAACCGGCTGGGCGGCTGGCACAGTTATCGCGCCTCGAAAGCGGCGCTCAACCAGCTGATCCGCACCATGGCCATCGAACAGGCGCGGCGAAATCCCGATCAGATCGTGCTGGCGCTGCACCCCGGCACGGTGGACAGCGGCCTGTCCAAACCCTTTCAGTCCGGCGTGAAAACGCTGTTCACCCCGGCCGAGAGCGCCCGCCATCTGGCGGCGGTGATCGATGCTGCCACCCCGGCGCAGAGCGGCCTGCTGCTGGATTGGGAAGGCAAGGTCATACCGTTCTGATATAGCTGCTGCGATAGGTTCGCATCTGGCATTGCCGCCGCGTGCCCCCATATCGGCTGCAACCACTCCTCAAGGAGACACATCATGCCCACCTATCTGCATCGCCTCTCCGAACAGCGCGGCCAGGCCGATCATGGCTGGCTGCGCGCCAAGCACAGCTTCTCGTTCGGGCAATATTATGATCCCAACATCATGGGCTTCCGGGCGCTGCGCGTCATCAATGAGGACCGTGTTGCCGGCGGCGGCGGGTTCCCAACCCACGCGCACGACAATATGGAGATCGTCACCTACATTCTGGATGGCGCGCTGGAGCACAAGGATTCCATCGGCAGCGGCGCGGTGATCCGCCCCGGCGAAGCCCAGCGCATGAGCGCCGGCACCGGCATCCGCCACAGCGAGTATAACGCCAGCGAAACAGATCCGGTGCATCTGCTGCAGATTTGGCTGCTGCCGAACAGCCAGGGCATCGCGCCCGGTTACGAACAGAAAACGCTGCCGACGGTGGCGGACGGCGAATCGCGGCTGGACATCGTGGCTGCGCCTGACGCGCCGGACAGTGCCGTGACCATCCACAGCGATGCCAGCATCACCCGCGCCATCCTTGCCCCCGGCGGCAGCCTGTCGGCCCCCATCACCCGCGGCCATGCCTGGGTGCAGGTGGCCAAGGGCGAGCTGGTGGTGGACGGCCACGAACTGCGCCAGGGCGATGGCCTGGCGGTGAAGGACGCGGCCGCGCTGGCGCTGTCGTCCCCCAGCGGCGCTGAAGCGCTGGTGTTCGATCTGGCCTAAGTACGCTTGAGTGCGGCCCCCTTGACGGCGGCCCACGCCTGCAATGCGCGGGCGCGGGCCGCCTCATGGTTCACGATTGGCGCCGGGTAATCCCGGCCCGGCTTTACCCCGGCGCGGATCAGCGCTTGCGGCTGCTCCCACGGCGCGTGGATCGCCTCGTCCGGCAGCTTCGCCAGTTCCGGCACCCAGCGGCGGATATAATCGGCCGCGCCGAACTTGGCGCTCTGCCCCACCGGCGCAAAGATGCGGTTGAATGGCGATGAATCGACGCCCGATCCCATCACCCACTGCCAGCCCTGCGAATTGCTGCCATAATCGGCATCGACCAGACAGTCCCAGAACCAGCGCGCGCCGGCCCGCCAGTCGATCAGCTGATGCTTGACCAGAAAGCTGGCGGTGATCATGCGCACGCGGTTGTGCATCCAGCCGGTGGCCCACAATTGCCGCATGCCGGCATCGACGATGGGGTATCCGGTCTGGCCCTTGCACCAGGCGGTGAAACCGGCCGGATCATCCACGAACGGGAATTGATGGAACGCCGCGCGATTGGGGGCATCGCCGTGATCGGGGAATTGATCGATGATGTTGGCGCTGAAATCGCGCCAGCCCAGTTCGCGCAGATAAGGCTCGGCCACCGTTTCGCCCACGGCATCGGCGATGCCATGCCAGGCCGCGCCGGGCGAAATCTCGCCCAGCGCCAGATGCGGTGACAGGCGCGAGGTGCCTTCGATCGACGGCAGGTTGCGCGCCGCGTCATACCGGCCGGCGCGCCCGGCAAAATCCGCCAGCCGCGCCGCCGCACCGGCTTCACCGGGCTGCCAGTCGCGAAAGCCCCCTGACCAATCGGGCGCAGTGGGCAGCAGGCCCCACGCGTCCGGATCATCGCTGGCCACGCCGCCGACATCGGCCCAGCGCATGTCCGGCACACCTGCCGGGCGCGGCGGCGGCATCTGTTCCAGCAGCTTCCTCCACCACGGCGTGAAAATGCGGTAGCGCCCGCCGCTGCCGCTGAGCACGCTGGCCGGCGGCGCCAGCGTCACGCCGTGGTGGCGCGTGACGGAACCGGCCTCGGTTTCCTGCACCTGCGCCCAGGGTTCGTGATGCACCAGCGTGTGAACCTGTGCGCCAAGCTCAGCCGCCAGCGCCGCCACGATCGGCCCGGCCCGGCCGCGCCTCAGGATCAGCCGGCCGCCGCGCGCTGCAATGCTGCGCGACAGGCTGGCCAGGCTGTGATGCAGCCACCAGCGCTGCGCCGCGCCCGTCGCCCAACCACTGCCGAAACTGCCCGGCGTTTCATCATCCAGCACGAACAGCGCCGCCACCGGCCCGCGCGCCGCCGCCGCGATCAGCGCGGGGTGATCGGCAAGGCGCAGATCATTTCGGAACCAGACAAGCTGGGTGGTCATCGGCGGCCTCTCGACAATCGGGAAGGCCAGCGGCTAGACGCATCGCACGCTTTCGTCACGGGGAATGCAACACCATGCCGCAACTGGCCTATGTCAATGGCCGCGTTCTGCCTCTGGCCGATGCCAGCCTGCACGTGGAGGATCGCGGCACGCAATTTGCCGATGCGGTCTATGAAGTGTGCGCGGTGCTGAGTGGCCGCATCCTCGATTGGCAGCCGCATCTGCTGCGCCTGCGCCGCAATCTGGCCGAACTGGGCATCGTCTGGACCATGGCCGACGGCCCGTTCTCGTTGCAGGCGCGCCGGCTGATCGCCGCCAATGGCCATGCCGATTGCCTGCTCTACATCCAGATTTCGCGCGGGGCCGCGAAGCGCGATCATGCCTTTCCCAACGGCGCGCCGGCCAATATCGTCATGACGGTGCGGCGCTTCGATTTCGCGCAGCGCGTGCGGCAGCTTCAGACCGGGATCAAGGTCATCTCCCGGCCCGACACGCGCTGGGACCGGGTGGATATCAAGACCACCGGCCTGCTCGCCAATGTGCTGGCCAAACAGGCCGCGCGCGAGGCCGGCGCGTTCGAGGCGTGGCTGCTGAGCGGCGACACGGTGCGCGAAGGCAGCAGCACCAATGCGTGGATCGTGAAGGACGGGCGCATCATCACCCACCCGGTGGGCACCGCCATATTGCCCGGCATCGCCCGCGATGCGCTGATCCGGCTGGCGCGCGAAGCGCAATGGCAGGTTGAGGAACGCCCCTTCACCCTGGCCGAAGCGCTGGCCGCAGACGAAGCCTTCCTGTCCAGCACCACCGCGCCGATCCTGCCGGTGGTGGCCATCGACGGGCGCAGCGTGGCGGGCGGCTCACCCGGCCCGGTCACGCTGCGGCTGGCCGATCTGGTGTGGAACGAAGTGGCCCGCCAGACCGGCTGGCGGGCCTGAGGCTTCAAAACTCCAGGTTGGTGGCCGGGGCCGCGCTGCCGCGTTCGCGTACCCGCTGGCGCATGCGTTCGCGCCAGCCTTCCACGCGGCCCTTCATGCGTTCCTTCATGGCGCGGCTGTCGGTCACGAAGGCCTTGCGATCTTCGGCTGAAAGTTTCTGGAACGCGGCCAGCATCGCGGCCTGGCGCTGCTGGTGGCTGGCATCGGACAGCGCCCGCTCTTCATCCATGGCGCGCTTCACGGCGCCGGAATCATAACGGTCGGCCGCCAGCGCATTCAGCATCTTCTCGCGCGCGGCTTCCACCTTTTCGCGATTTTCGCGGCGATCACCGCCGGCCATCATCGCTTCACGCATGGTAGCACGGCCGGATTCGCTCATCGAAGGGAACATGCGCTCGCCGCCCATGCGGCCCTGCTGGCCATAGCCAGCCGGTGGTGCAGCCGGGGCCGGCGGTGCGGTCTGCGCCAGGGCCGGCGCGGCAACGATCGCAGCCAGCAGCAGCGAGCGGGTGAGAAAACGGGGGGCATTCATATCAGTTCTTCCTCGAATGCCGTCGGCGTGAACACATAGGCAAAGGCCAGATCGACCTCTGCAGCGCTGGCCCCGGCCGACGGCGGCAGGGAAGCGATGGTGCGGGTTTCGGGCGCGCTGGCATCAGGGCCCGGCAGGGCGACAGTGCCCGGCAGCGCCAGCCAGCCGGCCGTGACCAGCATCATGGAAAAGGATGCCGCCATCAGCGCCGGACGCCAGCCGGCGATGCGGCGCGTCCAGCCCGATTGCGGGCCAGATTCGAATGCAGTTTGGGGGGCAGCAACGATCGCCGCCACATCGATGGCCGCCATCGCCGGCAACGGCGCGCCGAGCCAATCGGCAATCGCCGCATCGGTGCGCCGCGCATCAGCCAGCGCCGCCGCCACCTGCAGATCGCTGCCGGCCAGTGCCAGCAGCGCCGCGCGGTCGGCAGCGGGCCAGCGCGCCGGATCGGCGCCATGGCTGGCGATGACCGCGGCTGCGGCTTCGAGGGTGAGGTCGGTCACTGGTCAATCTCGTTCAACATGGTTCTCAGTTCATTACGGGCACGGCCCAGCAATCCCTCGACAGCCTTGGCCGTGGTCTGCATCACCTCGGCGATTTCCGCCATGCTGCAGCCCTCGCCATGAAACATGGTCAGCGCGGCGCGCTGGCGCGGATTTAGCCGCGCCATGGCGGCATCGATGCGCCCCTGCCGATCGGCGGCAATGGCGCGGGCTTCGGGATCCGGGGCAGCATCGGCAATGTCGAACCCGTCCTCGATCGGCTGCACCGGCTTGATGCTGCGCCGGCGATCCAGGCACAGGTTGATCAGGATGCGGCGAAACCACGCCTCGGCACTGCCGCGCGCCGGATCAAAACGGTCGGCCGCCGTCCACAGCTTCAGAAACGCCTGCTGGCAGACATCTTCGGCCGCTGCCTTGTCGTTAAGGGTCCGCCACGCCAGCGCCTGCGCCTGCCGGGTGAGCATCTGCACCAGCGCATTGAACGCCGCCACATCGCCGCCAGCCACGCGCAGCAGCAGCGCGGTGGCCGGGGAGGCCGTTGGCGCGGTGCTGCCAATTCCAGGCGCAGGCGAAACCATCTTCATGCATCCGGGATACGCGGCGGTTCGGCATTTTCCCCCACATAGGCCCGCCAGCCGGCAATCAGCGCCGCGGCATGGCGGGCTGCCACCGCCTGCGGATCGCCATAGCCGCCGCCCAGCGTGACCGCCAGCGCCGCCCCGGCCCGCCGGCAGGCGCGCGCCACCAGGGCTTCGCGCGCGGCAATGCCGGCATCGCTCAAGCCCAGCCGGCCCAGCCGGTCATCTTCGTGCACGTCCACCCCGGCCTGGTGCAGCACCAGCTGCGGCCGGTGGCGCGCCAGCAGCGCCAGCAGCGCCGGTTCCAGCGCCGCCAGATAATCGGCATCGCCGGTGCCATCGGGCAGGCCGATATCGTGGTGGGACCGCGCCTTGCGGGCCGGGAAATTCTTTTCGCTGTGCACCGACAAGGTGATGATATCGGCGCGGCCGGCCATGATGCGCGCCGTGCCATCGCCCTGATGCACATCGCAGTCCACGATCAGGATGGTGGCGGCGCGGCCTTCGCTCACCAGCCGGTGGGCGGCAATCGCCAGATCGTTGGTTACGCAATAACCGGCACCGCCCTCTGGCCCGGCATGGTGGCTGCCGCCGGCACCATTGGCGGCCCAGCCGTGCGTGAGCGCGTGCACTGCCGCCGCATGGGTTCCGCCGGCCACCAGCCGGGTGCGATGCGCCACGGCGGGCGTGACGGGCAAGCCGATGCGGCGCTGGATGGCGGCCGGCACCTCGGCATTCAGCACGGCGCGCACATAATCGGGATCGTGCACCGCCGCCAGCCATTCGGGCGGCATCAAAGGCGGCGCCCGCCACTCCACCGCCTGCCCGGCCGCCGACAGCGCCGCCGGCAGCGCGGCATATTTGCTCATCGGGAAACGGTGGCCGGGCGGCAGCGGCGGCGCATAATCGGGGTGGTAGTAGAGCGGCAGCTGTTTCAAGCCAACGCCCGCAGCTTGTCGAAGGGCGCCATCAGGCAAGCGCCCGCAGCTTGTCGAACGGCGCCATCACCCTAACGCCCGCAGCTTGTCGAAGGGCGCCATCAGGCAAGCGCCCGCGAGGCCATTTCCAGCACATCCTTCGACATGCCGGGCGCAGCGATGATGCGCTCCAGGCTGCTGCGCATCATCGCGCCGCGCGCCTCGTCAAAGCGCCGCCAGCGGCCCAGCGGCACCGCCAGCCGCGCCGCGCTCTGCGGGTTGATGCGATCAACCGCGATCAGCTGATCGGTGAGCAACGCATAGCCGGCACCATCGGCGGCATGGAACCAGCGCTGGTTGGCGGCAAAGGCCCCCACCAGGCTGCGCAGTCGGTTGGGGTTGGTCAGGCTGAAATCCGGGTGCGCCAGCAGCGCGCGCACATCGTCGATCACACTTGGCCGATTGGCCAGCGCCTGCACGCTGAACCATTTGTCGATCACGTCGTTGTTGCCGGCAAAACGCGCGTGGAAATCGGCCAGCACTTCGGCGCCCAGCGGGCTGGCGCTGTTCACCAGCGCCGTCAGCGCGCCCATGCGGTCGGTCATGGTGGCGGCGCTGTCATACTGCGCTCTGGCAGCGGCCAGCGCCGCATCCGATCCCGCTGTTGCCAGATAGCCCAGCGCGACATTTGCCAGCCGGCGCGCGCCCTTTGCCTCTGGCGTCTGCTCGGCCCCGGCCCCCTTGTGGGCTTTATACGCCGCCCACCACAGCGGCTCCAGCTTAGCTGCGATGGCGGCCCGCGCGGCTTCGCGGCGGCGATGGATGGCCTCCACATCAACGGTTGCGGCGGCATCGCCGATGAAGCCCTCGGTGGGCAGCAGCACCGCCTCGCCCTTGAAGGCGGCATCCAGCGCCGGGTTCGACAGTGTGCCCTCCACCGCGCCCACCAGTTCGGCGGGATCATCATCGGTGGCCAGCACCGACAGCGCCAGCTGCTGAAACGCCTCCCAGCGGGCGAAGGGATCATCGTCATGCGCGGCCAGAAACGCCAGATCGGCGTGGGCCAGCGGCGCATCCACCACCACCGGGGCTGAAAAACCGCGATTGAGGCTGGGCAGCACCGGTTCGCCAATGCCATCGAAGGTGAGGTGGGTGACCGGGCCTTTCAGCTGCGCCACCAATTCATCGCCCACCCGCGCGCCGCTGTCCCGGCCGATCAGCGCCAGGCGCAGCGGCATCAGCAGCGGCGGCTTGTCGTCCTGTCCCGGCGTGGGCGGCGTGGACTGGCGCAGCGTCATTTCCACCCGGCTGCCCTGCTGGCGCGTTTCGATGCTGACACGCGGCGTGCCGGCCTGTTCATACCAGCGGCGGAACTGCGCCAGATCGGTGCCGGTGGCATCCTCCATGGCCTTCAGCCAGTCCTCGCAGGTGACGGCCTGGCCATCGTGGCGATCAAAATAGAGATCGGCACCGCGCCGGAAGCCGTCCGCGCCCAGCAGCGTGTGCAGCATGCGGATGACCTCGGCCCCCTTGTTATAGATGGTCGCGGTGTAGAAATTGGCGATTTCGACATAATGATCGGGCCGGATCGGGTGCGCCAGCGGGCCGGCATCTTCGGGGAACTGCACGGCGCGCAAACTGCGCACATCGTCGATGCGCTTGACGGCGGCACTGCCCTGATCGGCGCTGAACTGCTGATCGCGAAACACGGTCAGCCCCTCTTTCAGGCTCAGCTGGAACCAGTCGCGGCAGGTCACGCGATTGCCGGTCCAGTTGTGGAAATATTCATGCGCCACCACGCCGGCCACGGCATCGAAATCCTGATCGGTGGCGGTTTCGGTATCGGCCAATATATATTTGCTGTTGAAGATGTTGAGGCCCTTGTTCTCCATCGCGCCGGCGTTGAAATCGGCCACCGCCACGATGTTGAACTCGTCCAGATCATATTCGCGGCCATAGACCGCCTCGTCCCACGCCATGCTGGCCTTCAGCGCCGCCATGGCGTGGGCCGATCGCGGCACATCAGCCTCGGCCGTCCAGATCGCCAGCCGCACCTGCCGGCCGCCCATGGTGGTGAAACTGTCGTTGCGGGCGCTCAGCCGCCCAGCCACCAGCGCAAACAGGTAACAGGGCTTGGGCCACGGATCGGTCCAGGTGACGGCGTGGCGGCCGCCGGGCAGTTGTTGCACCGGGCCGCGATCGCCGTTCGACAGCAGCACCGGATAGGCCGCGCTGTCGGCATCCAGCCGCACCGTGTAGCGGCTGAGCACGTCGGGCCGATCGGGGAACCAGGTGATCGACCGGAAGCCTTCCGCCTCGCACTGCGTCACCAGCCGGCCCTGGCTGGCATACAGGCCCATCAGCCGCGTGTTGCGCTGCGGATGGATGACAACCCGTGTTTCCACGATGGCGCGGTTGCCGGCGATGTCCAGGCTCAGCACATCACCGTTCGGCACAGCCGCAATCGCCTGCCCGTCCACGCTGACCAGTTCGGTTTCCAGCCCATGGCCGTCCAGCCGCAGCGGCCGCTGGTGCGTGCCGCGCCGCTCCACCACCAGCCGGGCGGTGACGATGGTGCGCGCCGCGTCGAGCCGGAAATCCAGCTCCACCTCCGGGATCAGCCAGTCCGGCGGCGCATAATCGGCCAGGCGAACGGCAACAAGGGCGGGGCTGGTACGGGCGTCAGGCATCCGGCGATGTTGCGTTACGCCGCCGGCAAGGGGAAGCGGATTTTGCGGTCAGGTCCGCACCTGCGCCGTGATGCTGCCCAGCAATTCGGCATCGCTGAAGCCCGATTTGCCATCGCCTGCACCCAGCACCCACTGCGGGCTGACCACTTCCGGGCCTTCACCCGGCGGCAGCGGCGGCGTGTAATAACCCAGCGCATAGCTGCCCATGGCATAGCCCAGCACCGCCTGCAGCGCCGGATCGAGCGTGCGGGCAATGGCCGGCGGGCACGACAGATACTGGTTTTCCTCCTGCCGCAGCCAGCCCAGCGTGTAGGTGAGGTTGAGCCCGATACGGTCGCTGTCTGACCGGTTTTCACCGCCGCCGTGGAACACGCCGCCCGTATAGACCAGCACCGAACCACGCCTCATCACCGCCGGCACGATCTCGTGCGGCTGCGTTTCGTGGTTGTCGGGC
>DAITMD010000015.1:0-4166 GCA_036835345.1 Sandarakinorhabdus sp.
CCGCATGCCGTGCGCCTGCTGTCCGTCCATTTGAAGAGCGGCTGTTTCGACCGGCCATTATCGGATCAGGAGAACCCGGTATGTGCCCGGCTGCAAACGCAAGTGCCCGTGCTGGCTGGCTGGGTGGCGGCCCGGCAGGCGGCAGGGGAGGCCTTTGCCGTGCTGGGGGACTTTAATCGCCGGCTGGAAATCGATGCTGCCCTGCCGCCCGCGGAAAGCCTGTGGGCGGCGCTGTCTGCCGCGGCACCGGTGGTGCGCATCACGCAGGGCCAAGGCTATCGCTCCTGCCGGGCAGGCGAGCGTTACACCGCCTTCATCGACAATATCGTGCTGGGCGGCGCCTTGGCGAGGCTGCGGCGCGATATGGTGCACGTGGCGATGACCGACGCGCCGGCTGGGGCCGTGTTGTCGGATCATTGCCTGCTGGGTGTTGATGTGTGGGCCTGGCCGGGCATGGGCCGCTAAGCCGTTCAGCGTGCCGCCGCAGCGGCAAAGCGCCTGTTGACCTCGTTCCAGTTCACCACCTGCCACCAGGCGGCCAGATAATCGGCGCGGCGGTTCTGATATTTCAGATAATAGGCATGTTCCCACACATCGACGGCCAGGATCGGCGCGCCTTTCACCTCGGTCACATCCATCAGCGGATTGTCCTGATTGGCAGTGGAGGTGACGGTGAGCTTGCCATCGCGAACGATGAGCCAGGCCCAGCCCGAACCGAACCGGCTGGTGGCGGCCTGGTTGAACGCGGTCTTGAAGCTATCAAGCGATCCGAAATCCCGGGTGATTGCCGCCAGCAGCGCCGGTGATGGCGCACCGCCGGTGCCGGGCGGCGCCATCAGTTGCCAGAACAGGCTATGGTTCCAGTGGCCGCCGCCATTGTTGCGGATGGCTGGCGGCAGGCTGGACGCGCGGGCCAGAAGCGCCTCGACAGGCAGGCCCGCCAGATCGCTGCGGGCGGCCAGCGCTGCATTCAGATTGTCGACATAGGCCTTGTGGTGCCGATCATGATGGATGCGCATGGTTTCGGCATCGATCGCCGGCTCCAGCGCCTCGGCTGGATAGGGCAACGGCGGCAGCGTGTGCGGGGACTGGGCCTGGGCGCCATGCAGCCACAGCAGGCCTGCGGCAGCGGCAACGGTGATCCTGATAGTCTTCATCGCGGTCCTTTCCGGTCGGTCGCCAGCGGTCAAAGGCTGGTCGGGTTCGGCAGCCCGGCATAGACGCGGTCTGCATCGAAGGCGGGTGCATCTTCAAGCTGAATGAGCGGAACGGGAGCAGCCGCCGTGATGCTGGTTACATCGATGGCACGATAAAAGCAGGAACGATAGCCGACATGGCAGCTGCCGGGCCCTTCGAGCGCCACCCGCGCCAGCAGGCAATCCTGATCATCATCCACCCTGACTTCGACCAGGCGATGCACAAAGCCGCTGTGCTCGCCCTTGCGCCACAGCGCCTGTCGGCTACGCGACCAGTAATGCACCTCGCCTGTGACAAGGGTCAGACGCAGCGCCTCGGCGTTCATATGGCCCAGCATCAGGATGTCGCCTTGCGATGCGTCCATCGTGATGACCGGGATCAGGCCGTCGCTGTCGAAGCGCGGGGCAAGCACATGGCCGTGCTCAACTTGTTCGACCGTTTCGCGGGGGCCAAAGCGAATGGCATCCGTGCTCAGCGCTGCCGCCATGTTGTTGTTTCTCCTTCATCAATGAGGTCGACGCCCATCTGGCCCAGCCGTTGCCGAAGGGCATCAGCCGCCGTCCAGTCGCGGCGCGCGCGGGCGGCCTGCCGATCGGCCACCATCTGGTCGATCTGACGCTCGTCAGCCGGGGCAGCGACCACATTGGCCGTGCGGGCTCGGGCCGCGCGCCAGGCGTGCGGGTCTTGCAGCAAGCCGAGCAGCCCACCGGCTGCTTTGAGCGCCGCTTGCAAACCGCGCCTTTGCTGCGGATCGCTCGCTTGCCGGATCGCCCTGGCGATGCTGGCAAGAGCGGCCAGGGCGCGGGGCAGTGCCAGATCATCGGCAAGCGCCGCCTCCACGCTGGCCAGTGCCGCCGCATCGGCGCTGGTGCCATCGTCCGCTTTGGTTTCAATCAGGCCATAGAGCCGATCCAGCGTCGCGATGGCACGGGCAGCGGCCGCATCAGACCAATCCACCGGCTGGCGATAATGGGCCGACAACAGCACCAGCCGCAGCGCTTCGCCGGGATAGCGCGAGAGGGCGTCGCGCACGCTCAGCATGTTGCCGGCAGACTTGGCCATTTTCTGCCCGTCCACGGTCACCATGCCGTTGTGCATCCAGAGCCCAGCATAGCAGGCGCCGTCATGCGCGGCCGTCCCTTGGGCGATTTCATTTTCGTGATGGGGAAAAATCAGATCGCCGCCGCCGCCGTGGATGTCGATGCTGGCACCCAGATGCGTTTCGATCATCGCGGAACATTCGATATGCCAGCCCGGCCGGCCACGGCCCCACGGGCTGTCCCATCCGGGCAGTTCGGGGGTTGACGGCTTCCACAGCACGAAGTCCGCTGGGTGGCGCTTGAACGGCGCCACTTCAACACGCGCGCCGGCGATCATATCGTCCAGCGAGCGTCCCGATAGCCGGCCATAGGCGGGGAAGGACGGCACATGGAACAGCACATGGCCGTGCGCAGCATAAGCATGGCCGCGCCGGATGAGCCGGCCAACAAGGTCTATGATCTGTGGCACATGATCAGTGACCCGTGGTTCAATATCGGGCGGCAGGCAGCCGATGGCGGCCATGTCCTCCTGATAGGCGCGGGTGAAGCGCCCGGTGATGGCAGCAATCGGCTGGCCGCTGGCTTCGGCACGCGCGTTGATCTTGTCGTCAATGTCGGTGATGTTCCGGGCATAACGCACCTGAAAGCGGCGACGCAGCAGACGTACCAGCACATCAAACACAACCGCCGGGCGCGCATTGCCGATATGGGCATAATCATAGACGGTTGGCCCGCAGACATAGACGGTTGCGCGGCCGGGTTGTGCCGGGTGAAACACAGTCTTCTTGCCGCCCAGCGTGTTCGTGAAGCGCAGTGGAGCCAGTTCAGCCATCACTGGCCTCGGCGATGGCCGCCACCATCTCGGGTGCGCCGTGCAGCGTGACTTGCTGGGTTTCGCGCACCAGCATTGCCAGCGTTTGCAGCACCCGGGCCGGGGCCATGTCGCGCACGATCAGCACGATCTTGCTGGTGCGGTCCGTCCCTGACCAGTTGGTCAACCACACGGAAGGGTGCAACAGATGCTGCGCGGCGTGCACCACCAACGGATGTGCCTCGTCCTGAAGGAACAACAGGGCCTTCAGGCGCAACAGAAACGGGCCGACGCAAAGCTGCATCACCGCCAGCCAGCTTTCCATGGCGCGGTGATCAAGCGGCGCATCGATGGTGATGCACAGAGCTTTCACCCGGTCGCCATGGCTGTGGATGTCGTGCGCATGATCATGGCCAGCGTGATCGTGATGATGGCCATCATGGCTGTGATGATGATGGTGGCCCTGGGCTGCGGCGGCTTCGCTGTTCAGCCAGGCTTCGATTTCAGGATGATCGGTGGCGCTGCGCGGCACGCCACTTGGCATCAACCAATCGGCTGGCACCACGCCGTGCTCAACGGCCCGTACCGGCACACCGGGGTTGATCCGTTCCACGTCAGCCAACAACGCTGCTGTCTGGTCGGGGCTGGCCAAATCAGATTTGGTGAGCAAGACCCGATCCGCCAAGGCCAGTTGCAGCCCGGCTTCTGGGTGTTGCGCCAGTGTTTCCTCACCGAGACAGCCATCGAGCGTGGTGACAACCCCGGTCAGGCGATAGAGCGCCAGCAGGCGTGGGTCTGACAGCAAAGTGCCGGCAATCGGTACCGGATTGGCCAGCCCGGTGGTTTCGATGATGACACGGTCAAACCAGCACTGGCCGTCGCGCGCATAGCGCCAGTAGGCATTGGCCAGCGTGTCGCCCAGATCGCTGCGGATGGTGCAGCACAGGCAGCCGCTGTCCATCATCACGAAATTGTCGTTCGTGTGGCTGACAAGATGGTGATCGAGACCGATGGCACCGAATTCGTTGATCACGACCAGCGTGCGGGCGAGCGCGCCGCTCTTTACCATATGGGCAAGCACCGTTGTTTTGCCGGAACCCAGAAAACCGGTGAGCACG